>JBGSNJ010000421.1:0-20942 GCA_041739715.1 Aestuariivirga sp. | reverse complement strand
ACCCCATGTCGGAATGCAGGACACAGCCGTCCTGGATGTTGCTGTTCTCGCCGACCAGCAGAAGCTCGTTGTCGCCGCGCAGTACCGCGCCGAACCAGACACTGGCCATGCGTTCGAGCTTCACCTTGCCAATCACGGCGGCATCCGGCGCCACCCAGCAATGGCCCTCCCCCGGCAGGTCGGGGGAGATGCCGTCGAGCGCATAGAGGGTCATGTCACCTCCGTCAGGTGAAGCCAAAGAAGGTCGTCAGGATAAACACACCCTGCAAGAAGCTCCAGACCACTCCGATGAACGTTAGAACGATTGCGGAGACCGGATGAAAGTCAATCGAGCCAATCCCGAAACGGGTCACCGCCAAGGGACCGTAGATCAACAGGACCAGCCACTTCAGGGGTGTAGCCAGGCCAAAGGTCCCAAGCATGGCGAGTCCGGGCCGCTCGCCTGAGATCACCGCCCAGCCGCTACCCACGACGCCCGCCGAGACCAGCCCGGTCATCGCGGCGAGCACCCACACGACGTGCCAGGCTTCCATCCCATCCTCCCCGCCCGTCCCGAAACGGGACACCCCGTTCATGATTTCGAAACGAAGCAAGAAGGGTGCCGGAAACCGCCTGGCCGGCTCCGGCACAGAAAAGCCGCCGGCGGTGAAGCCGGCGGCTCGCAAGAGGGCGCTGGGCCGGACTTAGCGCGAATAATACTCGACGACGAAGTTCGGTTCCATTTTCACCGGATAGGGAACGTCCGAGAGTCCCGGAACGCGCACCAGCCGGGCGGTCATGTTGGAGTGGTTGGCCTCGACATAATCGGGCACGTCACGTTCGGCCAGCTGGGTGGCTTCCAGCACCACAGCAAGGTCCTTCGCCTTGGGCGTAAGCTCAATGGTGTCGCCAGCCTTGAGGCGGATCGAGGGGATGGTCACGCGGCGGCCGTTCAGCTTCACGTGGCCATGGCTCACGAACTGGCGGGCAGCAAACATGGTGGGAACGAACTTGGCGCGATAGACCACCGCATCGATGCGGCGCTCCAGCAGACCGATGAGGTTCTCGGAGGAGTCGCCGGTCATGCGCGAGGCTTCGGCATAGATGGCGCGGAACTGGCGTTCCGTGATGTTGGCGTAGTAACCCTTGAGCTTCTGCTTGGCCTTCAGCTGCACGCCGAAGTCGGACAGCTTGCCCTTGCGGCGCTGGCCATGCTGGCCCGGGCCATATTCGCGCTTGTTGACGGGGCTCTTGGGGCGGCCCCAGATGTTCTCGCCCATGCGGCGGTCGAGTTTGTGCTTGGCGGTCAGACGCTTCGTCATTTACGGTCTCCATGTTGTGTGGACCCACCCTCCTCGACACCGGTTTCCCGGCCGACAGCGCAAGTGATGGCGCGCGGGCAAGCAAACACGGGGCGCTTGGGCCCCGTGTCTGGCGGCGCGTATAGGGGAAGCGCCTGTAGCTGTCAAATCCCGGGACAGCTGAACGATCGACCCGAGCTTGCGGGCGGCCGTGGCGTCCAGCTACCCTGCCTCATGCAACCAAGCCTCTCTTTGCGCCTGCTCCGCGACGGACTGGCCGTGGCCGTCGTGGCTGCCTTCCTCTTCCCGCTCTTCTGGTGGGGCCTCACGTCGATCAAGCCGGGCTACGCCATCCTGGACCAGCACCGGATCGTCGTCTTCGACTTCAATCCCACCTGGGACAGTTATGCCGTCACCCTGGCCGGGGCGGGGCCGGCCTCCTTCGACTCCCGCGCAAGCCTGGCGAACACCGCGATCGTCGCCCTGGGTTCAACCGCGATCACCCTGGCCGCAGCCCTGCCCCTTGGATTCGCCCTGTCCGTCTTCACCTTCCGCTTCCGGCGCAGCATCTTCTACTGGGTCCTGTTCCAGCGCTTCCTGCCGCCCATCGCGATCATCTTCCCCCTGGTGATGACCTATCATGCGATCGGGTTACGCGACACGCTGCTTGGGGTGGCGCTTGCCCATGCCGCCCTCAACCTGCCCTTCGCCGTCCTGCTGCTCAAGTCGTTCTACGACGATGTGCCACCAGAGGTGAGCGAGGCCGCAGTGATCGACGGCGCGAGCCGTCTGCAGGTCTTCGCCCGTATCGCAACCCCGATGATCCGCGGCGGCATCGCCGCAACGGCCGTGCTCTGCATGATCTTCTCCTGGACGGAATTCCTGATGTCGCTCTTCCTGACCTCGGAAATCCGCATGTTCCCGGTGCAAGCCAGCATCGTTGTCACCAACATGTGGGGCTACACCTCGGCCCTTAGCACGGCAGCGATGCTGCCGGCCTTCGTGTTCATCCTGCTGGTGCAGCGCCATCTGGTCCGCGGGCTGACCCTGGGCATGACAAATGGCTAGCGTTCCATGAACAAAGGCAGCGGGAAACCCATGGCTGCATAAGCCCCCAATGCGTCTGATGCCCCGCCGCGCGGCGATGTCAGAAACACTGTTCCATGCGCAGGGACTACGCCCAGCGCCTCCGGCCGCGGTGTCTCGTCGATCACGTCGGCCACGCGCCGGGCGATGGCGGGCGCCGGATCGAGATAGGTTACGGGCCAGGGTGCGACCTGGGCGATCTCCTCGACCAGCAGCGGGTAATGCGTGCATCCCAGCACCACCACGTCAGTGCTCCGGCCTTCCCTCTTGCGGAAAACGGGTGCGATTTCGCGGCGAAGTTCATCGAGATCCACGCTGCGGCCTTTCAACTTGTTCTCGGCGATCTCGGCCAGCCGCTTCGCGCCATGCAGGAAGACCTTGCAGTGATAGGCATAGGTATGGATCAGCGCGTGGGTATACTCGCGGCTCACGGTCCCCGGGGTTGCCAGCACACCGATGATTCCGCTTTTCGTCTGGGCCGCCGCCGGCTTGATCGCCGGCACTGTGCCGACAAAGGGCAACTTGTAGGCCTCCCGCAGCTGTGCCAGCGCAATGGTGGAGGCGGTGTTGCAGGCAATCACCACCACATGCGGCTCCACCATCTCGATCAGCGCGCCGATGACGTCGAGAATGCGGGCAACCAGGTCCTCTTCCTTCCATGCGCCGTAGGGAAACCCCGCATTATCCGCGGCATAGACGAGCTGTGCGTCGGGCAGCTGCCGCGCCACGGCGCCCGCCACGGTCAGGCCGCCCATACCGGAATCGAAAAGCAGAATGCGCGCCTGGCTCATCCCTTCGGCTCCCTGCGCCGTTCATGTGCACGGGTCAGCGAGGCGACGATCCCGCGAAGGCTGCGGACCTCCTGCTCGGTGAGTTCGGCCCGGGCGAATAGATTGCGAATGTTGCGCAGCATGCCAGGCTTCTTGTCCCCAGTCTTGAAGAACCCTGCCGTATCCAGCTCCCGCTCGAGATGGTCAAGAAAGCCATAGAACTCTTCCTTCGTCGCCGGTCGGGTATCGGGCGTCTGCAGGCCGGGTCCATCGAGAGCCGGGAGTTCGGGCGTCTGCTGGCCCAGGGTCTCTGCCTGTTCCTTGTACCATTCATAGCCCACCAGCAGCACGGCCTGGGCAATGTTGATCGAGGCAAAAGCCGGATTCACCGGCGCCGTGACGATGACATCAGCAAGGGACACCTCGTCGTTGTTGAGACCCCAGCGCTCGCGGCCGAAAAGCACCGCAACCTTCTCGCCGCGCGCAATGCGTCGGCGCATGTCATGCCCCGCCTCTTCTGGCGTGATCACCTCCTTGATCATGCCGCGCGGCCGCGCAGTGGTGGCATAGACATAGTTCATGTCCGCCAGCGCCGAAGGCAGATCGGGATGGACGGTCGCGGCCTCGATGATCCAGTTGGCACCTGAGGATGCCGTAAGCGCCTTCTCGTTCGGCCAGCCGTCGCGCGGGTCGACGAGACGGAGACCGTGCAGCCCGAAATTGGCCATTGCGCGGGCTGCCGTGCCGATGTTCTCGCCCAGCTGCGGATTGACCAGCACCGTCACCGGCGCGGGGCCGAGAACCTGATTCCGTGTCTTGTCGGTACCTGCCATGGCCGGGAAATAGCGGAGTTGCGCGGTGCCCGCTAGCCTTTGCCGTCCAGCCGGCGCGCCGTCCGCAATTCCGGGAACCAGCGCGACCAGAAGAAGGCGACCCCCATTGTCCCTACCCCGCCAATCACGACCGCGGCCACGGCGCCGATCCAGGCCGCCACCATGCCGGCGCGGAACTCGCCGAGTTCGTTGGAAGCGCCGATAAACACGCGGTTGACCGCATTGACCCGCCCGCGCACATCGTCAGGGGTCCAGAGCTGCAGGAGTGTCTCGCGCACATAGACGCTGATCATGTCGCAGGCGCCCATCATCAACAGCGCCGCGATCGACAATGGCACCCATGTCGAGAGACCGAAGACAACGGTGAAGAACCCAAAACCTGCCACAAAGACAAAGAGGACGATACCGGCATGATCCTTGATGCCGAACCGCGCGAGGTAGAGCGCCATCACGACAGCGCCGATCCCCGGCGCGGCACGCAGCAGGCCTAGGCCAAGCGGGCCGACATCAAGGATGTCTCGTGCAAAGATCGGCATCAGCGCCACTGCGCCGCCCAGCAGCACGGCAAAGAGATCAAGTGAAATGGCACCAAGAACGATTTTCTCCTTCTTGATGAAGTGAAAACCGGCAAACAATGTCGACAGGGAGGTCTCCTGCGCGTGATTCTGCTGAGGAACGCGCCCGATGAGGAGCACGAGAATTCCCGCCGTGCCGACAAGCAGCAAGGCGGTGCCATAGGCAACCACACCCGAGATGCCATAGAGAAGGCCTCCGAAGACCGGCCCGACAATGTTGCCGATCTGCCAGATCATCGAGTTGAGCGAGATGGCATGGGCAATGGCCGCCTTGGGAACGAGGTTGGGCGCCAGAGCATCGGCGGCCGGATTCATGAAGGCGCGGGCGATGCCAAGCACCACCAGAATGGCGAAGACGGGGGTCACGCCCGTGGGGTGAGACAGGGTGAAGACCACTAGGCCCAGGGCGCAGAGCGCCTCGACACCCAGGCAGGCGGCCATGATGAAGCGGCGGCTGAATCGGTCGGCCGCAAGACCCGTGACGAGAACCAGCAGGAGCGGTGGAAGGAACTGGGCCAGTCCGACATAGCCGAGGTGCAGCGGGTTGCGCGTGATGTCATAGATCTGCCAACCCACCGCCACCGACATGATCTGCACTGCAAAGGCGGCAGCACCTGTCGCCAGCCAGTAGAAGACGAAGGGCCGATGCCGCAACGCATTGGCTTCGGGCGAAGCAGGTCTGGTTGTCATGTTCCGGACCTGCCACTGGGCGCCGGTGAAGTCAAAGCCTGACCGGCATCATGCGGCACGTGGTCAGTTGCCGGCGTGGCGGTCAACCACGCGCTGGAGCAATGGCATGTAGTGGCGAAAATGCGGAGTGGCCATGCCGGGTTGCTTGCCCTCGTCGTCCCAGATCCTCACCCGCACCGCCTCGCGATGATATGGGTTCGCTTCGAAAGCCGTGACTTCTGCGGGGCTCATCAGACCGCCTTGCAGAGAAAGCGTATGCTTGGAGGCTGCGGAAAGGCGGTCAAAATAGCTGGCATCCGTCGCGCAGAGGTAGCGCTTCGCCGGCACATGCAGGCGCACACATTCGGCGATCACCGGCGGAAAGAATGGCGCCAGCACGGCAGCGCCGGATTCCTCATGGTAATTGTCGCGTTCGTCGCCGAGGGACATGGTGCCGAATTCCGACGTGTAGTGGCCGATGTCGTGCAGCAGGGCTGCCGCAACGAGTTCCTCCGGCGCGCCCTCCCGCTCGGCCAGCACGGCACCCTGCAGCATGTGCTCCGACATTGTCACCGCTTCGCCAAGGTAGGATTCCGCCCCGCGCCGCTCGAAGATGTCCGCGATGAACGCCACGATGTTCCGATGATCAAGTTGCGGTGCCGTCATTCTGCAGATCCTTCTTCTTCGATCACCGCGAGTGTCGAAAGCAGCCCATCCTTGTCTGCATAGCAGCCCTGGAGCCAACGCTTGCCGCTGCCCGAGAAACTCTTGCGGGCGTGCAGTACCCTGGTGTTGTCGACAATGAAGAGTTCACCGGGCTTCAGTTTGAATGTCACTTCCATCGTGGGATCTTCGACCAGTTCCGCAAAGCGGCGATAGGCAGCATAGTATGCCTCCATGACCTCGTAGGGGATATCGCGGAAGGCGGCAGCAGACCGGTTGTTGAAGCGGATCGCAATGAGTTCGCCATCGGTGCCTAGTTCGATCATGGGACGCTTCGCTCGCAAGCGGACACCTTTCGCGCCCTCGTAGGCAAAGCGCGCGCTGTGGCTGCAGAGAAGTTCGAAGCCCTCATGGCTTTCGGCCTGCAGGCGCTCGGCAACCTTGAAGCCGTCGACAACGATGGAATCTCCCCCATCGACCGTGTTCTCGAGGCAGGCCAGGATCTGCAGCGTGGGAACCGGATCGCGATAAGGATTGTCGGTATGGGCCTGCAGCCCCAAGTTGGTGTAGGCGAGGTTGTTGGGGTTCACCTCCGCGCGCACGTCGAAAGAGCGGCCATAGTTCGTCTCCCGCACATGGCCGAAGAGCTCCGCCACCTTGCAGAGCATCCCCGGTTCGGTTGGCACGTCTGTCATCACCGCAAAGCCATAGCGGCGTACCGCGCCCAGCCAACGGCCCAGGGCCCCGCGGTCAGCGGTGACGATCGGCCAGGATTCCGACGGCACCCCTTCGCGCATGGCACTGTCCCAACGGGTAATGTCCGGACCTGTCCATCCGGGTGTCTTCGCGGCGGACCCATCATAGGCATTGCGCGCGAGCCAGCCTGCCTCGAAATCGACCGTCTTGTCCTCTGGCGCAAAGCGCAAGGACAACCCGCCAGGACCTTGCCGAGCTTCGATGATCCGGGTTTCCGCCGGGATGTCCAGAATGGTGATCAGCCGCTGCCCGTTGCCGGGACTGCGGGTTGCCGCATCGCAGGCATTGTCCCTCAGCCAGATTGCATGAAAGCGATGCGGGCGGCCGTCCAGCTCCACCTCGACTGCCCGGCCCGCATCGATGACGCGGGCATTGGAAATGTTCATGATTTGGTCCTCGCCAGAACGGCAAGACTGTGCCGCGGCCTGACCCATCCCGCAAGCCTCTCAGCCTTCCGTCTGAATTGCCCCTGTCATGCTTGCCTGCTATAGCCGCCAGCACAGTTTCCGCATCGCAACAGAAGGCTTTTCTCATGGCGAAGATCAAGGTCCGGAACCCCGTTGTCGAACTCGACGGTGACGAGATGACCCGCATCATCTGGGACCTCATCAAGAAGAAGCTGATCCATCCCTATCTGGATGTGGACCTGCACTACTACGATCTCTCGGTGGAGTATCGCGACAGGACCGACGATCAGGTGACCATCGATGCCGCCAACGCAATCAAGAAGTACGGGGTCGGCGTAAAGTGCGCCACCATCACGCCGGACGAAGCCCGCGTGAAGGAGTTCCATCTCAAGCAGATGTGGAAGTCGCCAAACGGCACGATCCGCAACATCCTGGGCGGCGTGATCTTCCGCGAACCCATCATCTGCAAGAACGTGCCGCGCCTTGTGCCAGGCTGGACCCAGCCCATCATCATTGGCCGCCATGCCTTTGGCGACCAGTACCGCGCCACCGACTTCACCTTCCCCGGCAAGGGAACGCTCACTATCAAGTTCGTGGGCGAAGACGGCAAGGTGATCGAGAAGGAAGTCTTTAAGGCGCCGGGCGGCGGCGTCGCCATGGCCATGTACAATCTCGACGAGTCGATCAAGGAATTCGCCCGGGCTTCCTTCAATTACGGCCTGTCGCGCAACTACCCCGTCTATCTCTCGACCAAGAATACTATTCTCAAGGCCTATGACGGGCGCTTCAAGGATATCTTCCAGGAGATCTACGACACGGAGTTCAAAGCCCAGTTTGAGAAAGCCAAAATCACCTATGAGCATCGCCTGATCGACGACATGGTGGCCTCGGCCATGAAGTGGACGGGCGGCTATGTCTGGGCGTGCAAGAACTACGACGGCGACGTGCAGTCCGATCTCGTGGCCCAGGGCTATGGCTCGCTCGGCCTGATGACCTCGGTGCTCATGACGCCGGATGGCAGGACCGTCGAAGCGGAAGCCGCGCACGGCACCGTCACCCGCCACTACCGCTTGCACCAGCAGGGCAAGCAGACCTCGACCAACTCAGCAGCTTCGATCTATGCCTGGACGGGCGGCCTTAAGCACCGCGCCAAGCTCGACGACAACGCCAGGCTGGCCAAGTTTGCCGATACGCTGGAAAAGGTCGTGGTCAGCACCATCGAAAGCGGACAGATGACCAAGGACCTTGCGGTTCTGGTTGGGCCTGACCAGTCCTGGCTGTCGACAGAAGGCTTCCTCGATGCGGTCGACGCCAATCTTCAGAAGGCCATGGCATGACGCTTGCCGGGCTGCTGGTCTTCGCCGCGGCCTATGCCCTTGCCGTGGCCTCGCCGGGGCCCGGCATTGCCGCGGTGGTGGGACAGGTGCTTGGACGCGGCATTCGAGCGGCACCCGCCCTCGTTGCCGGCATCCTGATTGGCGATCTCATCTGGTTCACCTGTGCGGCACTTGGCCTTGCAGCTTTGGCCCAGGCCTATGCCGGGATTTTCCTCGCCATCAAGTGGGTCGGTGTGGCTTACCTTGCGTTTCTTGCGTGGAAGATGTGGACGTCACCGGTCGACGCGCTGCAGGCCGGCGCTGACCGAAAAGACATCTCTCATGGCCAGCTCTTCATCAGCGGGCTGTCGCTGACCCTCGGCAATCCCAAGGCTATCGCCTTCTTCATGGCCCTGCTCCCGGTCATCGTCGATCTGAAGCAGCTGAGCGTGGCGGGCTTTGCCGAGGTGGCGCTCCTCATCGCTGTCATCCTGCCCACCGTTCTGCTGGGCTATGCGCTCTTCGCCCACACGGCGCGCGGTGTGTTCCGCAGCCCGCGGGCCTTGAAGACACTAAACCGCGTGTCCGGCACCGCGATCGCCGGCGCTGCAGCCGTCATTGGCTTCCACAACTGATCAGGCCGCCCGGTCGATCGCGTCGAGAATCTTGGGCAGGTCGACCGGCTTGCCGAAGACGCCCATGGCGCCATTGTCGATCGCCTTCTTCAGCAGATCATCGGCACTGTAGCCGGTCATGAAGTAGACCTTCGCGTCGGGATGGCTTCGCTTGATCTCGATAAAGCTATCCACCCCATTCTTCCCCGGCATCATCACGTCAAAGAAGCCGATGTCGACCTGATTGAGGCTGAAGGCTTCGATGGCCTGTTGTCCGTTATAGGCGACGATGACGCGGTGATCGTCCATGGCGAAGACCTCAGCCAGCGAGTCGGCATTGTCGGCATCATCATCGAGAACAAGGATATTCAACGGACGGGTCATTCACAAAACTCCAGCTTAAGATTGAACTGCGAGGGTATTGAGCTGGCCAAGCAGGGCCAGCGGATCGAAAGGCTTGTTGAGTATTCCAGTGACGGTGACGTCGCGCAGGCCTGAAAGGGCGTCGCCGCCTTCGGTGCTGGGACGGGTCACGATGATGGCCGGCCGGGCCATACCCTGCCGTCGAATACGTGCATAGATGTCCATGCCGTCGATTAGCGGCTTGCCGGTGTCGATGATCAGCAACTTCGACTCGTCGCGGGCAAAGTCCTCCTCGTTGCGCAGCAGATCGCATTCGTAGCCTGCATCGTCCATGAGGGACTTGATCTGGCGCCCGCAGCCCGGATCATCATCGGCGATCAACACGATTCCGGCAGGCGCAGCCTCGTTCACCGCGCGCAGCAGCTTGTCGATGTCGACCGGTTTGGTCAGAACGCCCATGGCGCCATTGTCCACTGCCTGCTGCAGCAGCTGTTCCACGCTGTAGCCGGTCATCATGAAAACCCGGGCGTCCGGCTTCAGCTTCCGGATTTCCATGAAGCTCTCGACACCATTGCGGCCAGGCATCATCACATCCATGAAGGCCATGTCGAACTCGGACTCGAGGTAAGCGGCGATGGCGTCATCGCCGGAGTGAACGACCGTCACGCTGTGCCCCTCAAGCTCGAAGAGCTCGCCCAGCGAACAGGCATTGTCCTCGTCATCGTCGACCACGAGAATCCGAAAGGCGCGTGTCATCAGGCTGCTTCCTCCTGCTGCGTCTTGAGAGGCGACCAGACGGTGAAAGTGGCGCCCTGCCCCGGCACCGATGCGATGTCGAGCCCGCCCCCATGCTGTTCGAGAATCTTTTCGACCGCCGGCAGCCCCAGTCCGGTGCCGAAGTTCTTCGTCGTGAAGAGCGGCTCCAGGATGCGCGGCAGCACGTCGGCGGGAATGCCAGGGCCATTGTCGCTCACCGACAGCTCCACCCCGCGAGGCGTCACGGTTGTTCGGATGATGATCTTGGGCGAGGCAGTGGTGAACTTCGTCGGATCGTCTCCCTTGCCAACCATGGCTTCGGCAGCATTGGACAGCAAGTTGATCAGCACCCGGCTCATGCGTGCTGGATCAAAGTCGGCTTTGGTGTCGCCGGCACCCAGATGACATTCGACAGCGATCGCGTCAGGCAGCGACTGGACTTCGTCTTCGGCCAGCTTGGCCACCCACTCGTCAAGCACCAGGCTGTCGCACTGCAGTTGCTTTGTCCGCGCGAAGTCGAGAAGCTGCGATATGATGCTGTCGCAGCGGGTGACGCCGCTGTTGATGCGCTGCAGCTGCGGCTCGACACCCAGCCCCTTATCCTTGAGTTTGCGCTCCATGAGAAAGGCAGACGTCCTGACCGTTCCAAGGGGATTGCGAAGTTCATGGGCCACTGTTGCGGTCAGCTGGCCAAGCTGGGAGAGCCGGCCCTTGCGCACCAGTTCATCCTGCGCGTCGCGCAGCTTGTTGAGATTGCTTTCAAGCTCGCGGTTGAGGCGGACGACATCCTCGTTCACGTTCTGGATCTGGCTTGAATAGGCCCGTGCCTCGGCTTCGGCATCCTGAGACCGCACGAGGGCATCTTCCAGCTCCCTGTACTTCCGCTTCAGAAGCTTGGTGATGTAGTGGCCGTAGAGAATGACACTGCCGATGATGAGGACGATCAGCCCGCCGATCACGATCTCGTAATTGCGCAGCATTGAAAGCATCTGCCGCTCTTTGTCAGCCTTGGCCGTCCTGACCAGGGCCACCAGCTGCGTCAGATCCTTGGTCGAATGGCGCAGCGAAGCATAGCGCGACTGCATCTTGCCGACTTCCGACAGGGCGTCGGCCTGGCGGCCTTCCGAAAGGAGCGTGAAGGTGGTCAGCGCATGCATCTCCATAGCCTTGAGGCTGGTCTCGAGTCGGCCGGCCACGGAGTTGAAGCGGGACTTCAGACTACCCGTCAGCGCACCGCCGAGACTGGCGCGAAGTCGCGATACTTCCAGGCGCATTTCCAGCGCCTTTGACTTGAAAGTGGCGAGCGCGTTGCCGACGTTGCGTGAACGCAGGCTGTCGACGACACTGGCATTGGCTTCGGTCGCCGCGTCAGAGATGGCTCGAACCGAGACCAGCTGGCGCACATGGGCGTCGGTGGCACGCAGGCCGTTCTCATATCCCTGGATGATCCAGTGACTCATGACCAGCCCGGCAACGATCGCAAGGACATTGAGCGTCGCCAGCGCATAGTAGACGAGATGAGCCTTCGGCCAGGACTTGACCGTCTCGACCGTCATGCCACTTTCTCCGACGTTCTGCGCAACGGAAACCAGGCGGTGAAGACGGAGCCCTTGCCCGGGAGGCTCTCGATCTCCAGGCCGCCTTCATGCTCCTGCAGGATTTTCTCGACGGCAGGCAATCCCAGCCCAGTGCCAAAGCTCTTGGTCGTGAACAGCGGTTCCATGATCTTTGACCGAACCTCCGGAGTCATGCCGGGACCATTGTCGGCAATGCTGATGTTGAGGCCACGTGGCGTCAGACTTGAGGTGACCGTTATGCGCGGATCGTCGACGACGAATTTTTCCGGTTCATCGCCGCGGCCGACCATGGCCTCGGACGCGTTGGTCAGAAGGTTGATGATGGCCCGCGACATGCGCAACGTGTCGATCTCGATCCGGGCAGATCCGGCGCCCAGCTTGCAGTCGATGGCGACCACACTCGGAAGCCGCTCCGCCTCGTCACTGACCAGCCGGCCAAGCCACTCGTCGGCGCTGACCTCTTCGGTCTGCAGCGCCCGCTGCCGTGAGAAATCGAGCAGCTGCGTAATGATGTTGTCACAGCGGGTAATGCCGTTGGCAATGCGCTGAAGCTGCTGTTCGACTCCCAGGCCCTTGTCCTTCAGCTTGCGCTCCAGCAGGAACGATGCGGTACGGACGGCCCCCAGGGGATTGCGGATTTCATGGGCCACAGTGGCCGTCAGATTGCCGAGTTGCGCCATGCGTCCGCGGCGCAACACTTCGTCCTGTGCCTCTTTCAGTCGCTTGACGTTTTCGGCGAGTTCGCGATTCAGCCGGGAAATCTCGTCATTAACGCGCTTCAGCTCCGTCATTTCCGAGATGTCGACCACGCTCACCAGTGCGGAACGGTGACCGTCGCTGGACAGCGCAAGCCAACCGGAGCTGATGATCAGAACGCGGCGGATCTCGCCCGACTTCGACTCGAGGTCGGTCTCGAAGCGGCAGGCCTTGCCCGGGAAGTCCGTATGGTGCGCGCCAAGCCTGGCCGTAATTTCTGCAGAATCGATGGCCTCGCTCCCGATCCCAAGATAGGCCAGCAACAGCGGATTGGCGAAGCTGGTTTCGCCGCTTTCCTCTACCTGCCATATACCCACCGGCACAGTCTGGGCCAGGGCGCGGTACTGTTCCTCGCGCTTGCGGATATCGGAGAGATTGGTGTTTGTCCCGATCAAATAGGTGTGCCCATCAGCTGCGGCCAGGCGCGACTTGCGGGTCAGGACCGGCGCCGTCACGCCGGCACGGCTGGTGACGAATTCCTCGGCTTCGGCAGTCTGGCCGGTGAGCAGAACCGCCTGGTCGCGCTGCTGGAAGCCCTCCGCCTCGCGGTTGGGATAGAAGTCGTGGTCGGTGTGCCCGATGAGCTCATCGGCAGGTACGCCAATCAGGTTGCAATGCGCGGCGTTGGAGTACTCGAACTCCAGCTTCTCGTTCTTCACGAAGATCGAGGTTGGCAACTGGTCAAGTATCTGCAGCAGCGTGTCGGCATCGCGTATCCGGCTCATGGTCCTGTGACCTTCACTCATCCTTCACTCCAGACTATGCAAGCACGGCATGGGAGGCCCGCCAGGCGACCCGCCGCAAACCTGCGCCGTCTGTGGTAAAAATCCCGTGTATGTCCGAGACCGTCCAGAAACCGGGTCCCTATCGCGGCGGCTGCCAGTGCGGCGCCCTGCGCTTCGCGATTGATGGTCCCCTCGGCAAGGCTGGGATCTGCCACTGCCGCATGTGCCAGAAGGCCTTCGGGAACTTCGGCGCCGCCCTGGTCTCGGTTCCAGCCGCTTCCGTAGCCTGGACCCGGGGCAGCCCTGCCCAGTTCCGGTCATCGGCGATTGTCGCTCGCGGCTTCTGTGACCGCTGCGGAACGCCCTTGTATATGCGGGGAGATGGTGACCCCAACTACGAGATAGCCATCGGCGCGCTGGACGATCCCAATGCCATCGGCCCCATGACAGAGCAGTCCGGCGTCGAGAGCAAGGTTCACTGGTTTGACGGCATGGCGGCACTGCCCGTTCAGACCACAGCGGATTACCGAACGGCAGAAGACCTCGAACGCCTGAAAAGCCTCCAGCATCCCGACCACGATACGGAGCATTGGCCATGACCGACGAAAAGGTCATCACCGGCGGCTGTCAGTGCGGCGCCGTCCGCTATGCCATCGATGGCCCCTTCAACAACCCGCATATCTGCCATTGCCGCATGTGCCAGAAGGCCTTTGGCAACTATTTTGCGGCCCTGGTCGGGGTTCAGCGCGAAAACCTGCACTGGACCCGCGGCCATCCGGCACACTTCCGGTCATCCGAGGTGGTACAGCGCGGCTTCTGCCGCGAATGCGGTACGCCGCTTACTTTCGCCTATGATCACGCGAAACATATCGCCGTTTCGATCGGTTCGCTCGATCGCCCCGAGATCGTGACGCCGGAGCAGCAGTACGGGATCGAGGCCCGCCTGCCTGTCTTCGATCACTTGCACGAACTCAAGGGATCTCGGACCGAGGATGACGTTCCGGCCGACATGATGGCAAAGCTCCGCAGCCGCCAGCACCCCGACCACGACTAGGTCACTCCGCAGCGGCCATTTGCGCACGGCGGCGTCGGATTTCCTCATTCATCGCAAGAACCTCCGACGACGCGGTGGTCTCGCAGAGCGCCGGCACCACGCCATGCAGGAGGGCGGCAAGTCCAGCACGAAACAGCCGCAAGGAAAATCCGAAGGCAAAGGCCATGTGCTCAACATAGGTCTCGCCGACCTTGGCCGGGTGATCGCGGAACAAACGCGTGAACATGCAAGTCATCTCCCTCAACAGGCGGAAGATTGCCCTGTTTGCAACGGAATTGGCTCCCAAAATCATCGACAGATTCATGGTAATGTGGGAAATTCTCCCAGGCTTGATGGAGTCTTTGCGATGGATGAACGGGATCGGCACATTTTGCGTGAGATTCAGTTGGATTCCGCTCAGTCTCTTGAGGAACTTGCAACCAAGGTGAACCTGTCGCGCAATGGCTGCTGGCGACGGGTCAAGGCGCTGGAGAACGGGGGCATCATCCGCCGCAGGGTCGCCCTCCTCGATCCGGCCCGTCTCAATCTCGGCCTGACGGCCTTCATCGCCATCCGCACCTCGCAGCATGACCAGGACTGGCTCGACCGCTTCAGTGCGGCGGTTCGCGATATCCCCGAAATCATCGGCGTCTACCGCACCACTGGCGAAACCGACTACATGGTCCAGGCCGTGGTGCCTGACATCGCCGGCTACGACCGCCTCTACAAGCGCCTCATCGCGCGGGTTCCGCTCAAAGATGTCTCTTCCGTCTTCGTGATGGAGAAGGTCAAGGAGACCACGGCCCTGCCTCTCGACTACGCCACCTAGGTCAGCGCGGCTTTGATTGCCTCCAGGGCCTCGTCGGCCTTCGCGGCGTCAGGGCCGCCGGCCTGGGCCATGTCGGGCCGCCCGCCACCCCCCTTGCCGCCCAGCAGAGCGGCGCCCACACGGACCAGATCGACCGCATTGTAGCGGCTGGTCAGATCATTGGTGACACCGACGATCAGCCCCGCACGGCCTTCGTCATTGAGGCCGATCAGGGCGACCACGCCCGATCCCACCTTGGCCTTGCCCTCGTCCACAAGGCCCTTGAGATCATTGGTCGAAATGCCCTTCAGGACGCGCATCATCACCTTGATGCCATTCACCGCCGTGATGCCGTCGTCGCCCTGGGCAGCGCCGCCACCCAGCGCCAGCTGCTTCCGGGCATCCGCCAGCTCGCGCTCCAGCTTGCGGCGGTCCTCGATGAGCGTTTCGATACGGGGGACGATCTCGGTGGCCGGCGCCTTCAGCGCTGCAGCAGCGGCGAGAACCCGCCTGTCCTGCTCCTCCAGATAGTGGCGTGCCGCCGGTCCGGCCAGCGCCTCGATGCGGCGTACACCGGCAGCCGAAGCGCTCTCGCTCACCACCTTGATCAGGCCGATGTCGCCGGTGCGGCTCACATGGGTGCCACCGCACAGCTCGAGCGAATAGATGGGACGGCCCGCACCATGGGTGTTGCGGCCCATGGAGACGACGCGCACCTCGTCGCCATACTTCTCGCCGAACAGTGCCATGGCACCCTCGGCTATGGAAGCATCGACCGACATGAGCCGCGTGGTGACCGAATCGTTCTGCAGCACCATCTCGTTGGCGATGGACTCCACCTGAGCAATCTCGTCGGGAGACATGGCCTTGTTGTGCGAGACATCGAAGCGCAGGCGGTTTGGCTCCACCAGTGAGCCCTTCTGCGCCACGTGGCTGCCCAGCGTGATCCGCAACGCCTCGTGCAGGAGATGGGTGGCCGAGTGATGGATGCGGTTGCCGGAGCGGCGGGCATGATCGACATTCAACTCCACGGCATCGGCAGGACGCAGGGTGCCGCTTTCCACCTGACCCACATGAACGATGAGATCGCCCACCCGCTTCTGCGTATCGGTCACACGGAACACCGCGCCCTCGGCGGTCTTGATCACCCCGCGGTCACCGGTCTGGCCACCGGACTCGCCATAGAAGGGCGTCTGGTTGACCACCAGCGCGCCGGTCTTCCCGGCACCCAGCCGATCGACCTCCTTGCCGTCGACCACCAGCGCACGAACGATGCCCTCTGCGCTTTCGGTGTCATAGCCGAGGAATTCGCTGGCGCCGAAGCGCTCGCGCAGCTCGAACCAGACAGTTTCGGTCTTGGCCTCTCCCGAGCCTTTCCAGGCTTTGCGCGCGTCTTCGCGCTGGGCCTCCATCGACGCATTGAAGGTCTCGAGATCGACCTTGATGCCCCGTGGCTTGAGCGCATCCTGGGTAAGGTCGAGAGGAAAGCCATAGGTGTCGTAGAGCTTGAAGGCGGTCTCGCCTGAGAATGTGGCGCCATCGGGCAGCTTGCCCGACTCCTCGTCGAGAATGCGCAAGCCGCGCTCCAGCGTCTTGCGGAATCGATTCTCCTCCAGCAGCAGTGTCTCGGCGATCATGGGCTGCGCGCGCACCAGCTCCGGATAGGCCGCGCCCATTTCCTGCACCAGCGTGGGAACCAGCTTGTACATGAGCGGGTCGCGGGTGCCGAGCAGCTCGGCATGGCGCATGGCCCGGCGCATGATGCGGCGGAGCACATAGCCGCGGCCCTCGTTCGACGGAAGCACGCCATCGGCGATGAGGAATGAAGACGCACGCAAGTGATCGGCGATGACGCGGTTCGATGCCTTGGCCTTGCCTTCGGCCGGAACGCCGGTCTTGTCGACGATGGCGCTGATCAAGGCTCTGAAAAGATCGGTTTCGTAGTTGTCATGGGTGCCTTGCAACACGGCAGCGATGCGCTCCAGCCCCATACCGGTGTCGATCGACGGGCGCGGGAGGTTGATGCGCTCCACCTTCGAAACCTGTTCGAACTGCATGAACACGAGATTCCAGATCTCGATGAAGCGGTCACCGTCGGCTTCCGGCGATCCTGGCGGGCCACCCCAAATCTTGTCGCCGTGGTCAAAGAAGATTTCGGAGCATGGCCCGCAGGGGCCGGTATCGCCCATGGACCAGAAATTGTCGGACGTCGGGATGCGGATGATGCGGCTGTCGGGAAGGCCCGCGATTTTCCTCCACAGCGCATGCGCCTCGTCATCTTCCGAGAAGACCGTGACCGTCAGCTTCTCCCTTGGCAGACCGAACTCGGCGGTGACCAGCTTCCAGGCCCATTCGATGGCTTCTGCCTTGAAGTAGTCGCCAAAGGAGAAGTTCCCCAGCATCTCGAAGAAGGTATGGTGGCGTGCGGTATAGCCCACATTGTCGAGGTCATTGTGCTTGCCGCCGGCGCGGACGCATTTCTGCGCCGTGGTGGCGCGGCTGTAGGGGCGCTTCTCCATGCCGGTGAAGACGTTCTTGAACTGCACCATGCCCGAATTGGCAAACATCAGTGTGGGATCGTTGCGCGGCACCAAGGGTGACGATGCGACGATTTCGTGGCCCTGGCGCTTGAAATAGTCGAGGAAGGTGGAACGGATCTGCGCAAGCCCGGTCATGTGACATCCAGCAAGGTAAGGTGAAAGACGGCGGGTGTTTTATGAGCGTGATCGCCGCCTGTCCAGAATAACCACGATGCTGATGCCAGTTTGCGGGGCCGACCTTGGGGCCGTTCCAAAGCAAGATGGCGCCCCCCGGGGGAACGGAGGGCGCCACGCGCTGCGGTGTGGGGCAACACCTTGGGCGCCGGATGCCCTAGGGTGGGCAGGGGGCATCCGGTTTGGGAAAGGGTGGGATCGGCAGGCGTCAGTCTTCGGCTTCCGTCTCGCCGCCCGCACCGCCGCCATTGCTGAGCGAAGAGGCGATGAGGCCGGCATTGGAGCGGATCGCCGCCTCGATGGCATTGGCCATATCGGGGTTCTGGCGCAGGAAGCTCTTAGCATTCTCGCGTCCCTGCCCGATCCGCTCACCATTGTAAGAGAACCAGGATCCGGACTTCTCGACCACGCCTGCAGTCACGCCGAGGTCGATCAGTTCGCCGACCTTGGAAATGCCCTCGCCATACATGATGTCGAATTCGACCTGCTTGAACGGCGGCGCAACCTTGTTCTTGACCACCTTGACCCGGGTCTGGTTGCCGACCACCTCGTCGCGGTCCTTGATGGCACCGATACGGCGGATGTCGAGGCGGACCGAGGCATAGAACTTCAGGGCATTGCCGCCGGTGGTGGTTTCGGGCGAACCGAACATGACGCCGATCTTCATGCGGATCTGGTTGATGAAGATGACCATGCAATTGGTGCGCGAGATCGAGCCCGTAAGCTTACGAAGCGCCTGACTCATCAGGCGCGCCTGCAGGCCAGGGAGCTGGTCACCCATCTCGCCCTCGATTTCGGCCCGCGGCGTCAGCGCCGCCACCGAGTCGATCACCAGCACCTCCACGGCGCCGGACCGCACCAGCGTATCCGCGATCTCGAGTGCCTGCTCGCCAGTATCGGGCTGTGAAATCAGGAGATCGTCAACCTTCACGCCGAGCTTGCGCGCATAGACCGGGTCCATGGCATGCTCGGCATCGATGAAGGCGCAGATGCCGCCGCGCTTCTGGGCCTCGGCAATGGTCTGCAGCGCCAGCGTGGTCTTGCCGGAGGACTCCGGCCCGTAGATCTCGACGACCCGGCCCTTGGGCAGGCCGCCAATGCCAAGCGCGATATCAAGGCCAAGCGATCCCGTTGGGATCGATTCGATCTCAAGCGCCGTATTGGCGCCCATCTTCATGATCGACCCCTTCCCGAAGGCGCGCTCAATCTGGCTCAATGCGGCGTCAAGCGCCTTGTTCTTGTCCATGGAAGAGCTCTCAATGACCCGAAGATTCGACTGCCCCATTGCTCATCTCCTTATTTCATATGGGTCCACCGGACGCAATTCACTGTCAACCGCCGCTGGTGTTTCTATAATGTTCTAATTTTGTTCAGTTGGCAAGCAGAAACTGAACCCTTTGAATTAAAACGATTTAGCCTACAGAACCGAGAATATAAAAGGAACATAACACGAAACGCTCTTCGCACCCACCAGAGCCCCTGAGGTTGCCACCACGGCAACTACCTCGCGGCATCGACCCGCGCCGCGCTGCTAAATACGGCTTGCGCGGGCAATGGTCAGCCAGCATCATCCCGGCTTGGAGTCCCCGCATGATGGTGCTCATCTTTGCCTCAATGCTTGCCGCGCTGATCCTGTCAGCGACCGGCCGGCGGCGTCTGGCCCTGGCAAGCGTTGCGGTTTGTCTGGCGCTTGCCGTTCACCTCTTCCTGTTCGAGATCTACAGCCCCGATTACGGCTTCGGCATGCCCTGGATCCGGCTGTGACGGCCACACCTGCCATCCAGCGCCGCCTGGCGCTCCTCAACCACCTCTATCTCCTTGGCATGGTCACCGTCATCGCCGCAATCGTCACGGCGGCCGCCATCATGCAGTATGCGTTCGGCGAACTCCCCTGCCCGCTCTGTCTCCTGCAGCGTGTCGCCATGTTCGGAGTCTGCTTCGGTCTGCTGCTCAACCTGCGCGGGCCATATGCCGACCGCAACACCGGCATCGCCCTGGCTTTCGCAATCCTGCTGCTGGTGGTGGCGGAACGGCAGAGCCTGCTCGACATTTATCCGCGCCCCGGCCATGAATACATCGGCAGCGCCGTGCTTGGCCTGCACATGCCGGTGTGGTCCATCGTCATCGCCTTGTGCCTGCTGATCGCACTGGCGTTTCGCCTGGCGGTCCTTGGCGGCAACGACCACATGCGCGGCAATGACGCCGCGACCTTTCCCCTGATTGCCCGCGCGGCACAGATCATCGGGCTCTACGTCATCGCGCTCTGCGCCATCAACTTCGTATCCGCGATCCTGCAGTGCGGCCTCGGTGAATGCCATACCATGGGTTACGCACTGCTGCCGAAATGAGGTTCAGCGGTCGCCAACTACTGCCTCGACACTAGCAGCGACGTCGAAGAGCGCCCGGTCGTGGCCCCATGGCGCCATCAGCATCAGGCCGCAGGGCGCCTCGCCTTGCGCCTGCATCGGGATCGAGATGGCGCAGCCATTGAGGAAGTTGCCGATATAGGTGTTGCGCAGGCTCATCGCGTTGTAGCGCAGATAATCCTGGTCGGCGGTCAGCGCCGCGATCGGCGGCGCCGTGTTGAGGGTGGTTGGCAGGATCACGGCATCGACGCCCGTGGAACGAGCCGCGAAGAGCGCGATCATGGCCCGGCGCCGCTCGAGGTAGTCGAGATAGTCGGCGGCAAATATGCCTTCGGCCATCTGGAGGCGGGTGCGCACGCGCGGATCATAGGCCTGACCCTCGGCCGCCATGCGGGCACGATGATGCTGAAACGCTTCCGCCGACACGATGCCGCCCTTTGAATTCATGGCGGGAATGCCCTGCAGTTCCGGAAAGGCGAAATCCGACAGACTTGCACCCGCCTGCCCAAGGCTCTTCAGAGCACGCTGGAACGACTGCTCGACGACCGGTTCAAGACCGTCCAACACGAAATCCTTCAGCACGGCAAGCCGAAGGGTGCCGGGCGCGCGCGGAGTCACGGGCGCCACCACCTCGTCGGCCATGATCGCATGGGCGGCGGCACAGCAGGCCACCGAATTGGCCAGGGGGCCGATCGTGTCGAAGGAGAAGGACAGGGGATAGGCCCCCGTGAGCGGCACCAGTCCATGGCTCGGCTTGTAACCGGTGACGCCGCAATAGGAGGCGGGGATGCGGCAGGACCCGCCCGTGTCGCTGCCGATGGCAAGGCTCACCAGGCCGTCCGCCACTGCCACGCCCGCGCCCGATGACGATCCGC
>JBGSNJ010000419.1:0-6236 GCA_041739715.1 Aestuariivirga sp. | reverse complement strand
CTTCGCCGTCCTGCTTGCCCTGCCGCTGCTTGCGCTGCCCGCCGCCGCGCATCACGGCTGGGGCTCCTATGACGCGACGAAGCCCATGACCATCACCGCGCCCATTGCCGAAGTCATGATCGGCAATCCGCATGGCGACATCACGCTGATGCACGAGGGCGAGATGTGGCATGTCACGCTGGCGCCGCCGTCGCGCATGAATGCGCGCGGCGCCACGGCCGAGGTCGTGACGCAGGGCGCCACGATCACCGCCTATGGCTATCCCCGGCGGGACGGCACGAAGGAGATTCGCGCCGAGTGGATCGAGATCGGCGGTACCCGCTACCAGCTGCGCTGAGCGGCGGCAGGGCACGGCATGGAACCGGTCTGGCAGGCGCTGCAGGAGTCGGGCTTCGGCGTCCACGTGCGCAATTCGGTCTGGCTCTACCCGCTGGCCAATGTGCTGCATGTGCTGGCGGTGATGGGTTTCTTTGCGCTGGTGGCGATGATGGATGCCCGCCTCATCGGCGGTTCCGGCAGGGGAGGCGCGCGCGATACGGTCCGCCGCCTGCGGCCCTGGGCTCTGGCGCTGTTCCTGCTCGTCGCTGCCACAGGCTTCATCCTGCTCACGCCCGAGGCCGTGCCGATTGCCGCCAATCCTGCTTTCCAGCTCAAGGCGCTGGCGCTGCTGCTGGCCCTGGTCAATGTCGCGATCAACTTGCTGCTGCTGCGCCGCCCGGGCGAGGTGACCATGGCCGCCCGCGTCACCGCGGCCCTGTCGCTGATCCTGTGGCTGGGGGTTGCCGCGCTCGGGCGTTCCATCGCCTATTTCTGACGCCCGCCAGCCGGCGCGTGACTGCGC
Source organism: Aestuariivirga sp. (assembly GCA_041739715.1). Lineage (GTDB taxonomy): Bacteria > Pseudomonadota > Alphaproteobacteria > Rhizobiales > Aestuariivirgaceae > Aestuariivirga. The sequence goes on along the minus strand of JBGSNJ010000419.1, from coordinate 5,395 downwards.
TGCTTCGCAGTTGCGAAGATTTCCCCGCAGGCGCACAGCGGCACGTTGCATTTCCTGAATGATCCAGTACCACTTGGCGCGGGATCAAGGGGGTCGGGAACACATGGCGAAAACAAGGGGCGTGGTGATCGGCTGCGGGTTCTTCTCGGTCAATCATCTCAATGGCTGGATGGACCTGAAGGACCGCTGCGAGATCGTGGCGGTCTGCGACAGCGACGGCGAGAAGGCAAAGGCTGCTGCACAGCGTTTTGGCATCGCGAAGCACTATACCGACGCTGCCGAAATGCTCGCCGCCGAGAAGCCGGACTTCGCCGACATCGTCACCACTGCGCCCTCGCACCGGCCGCTCGTCGAACTCTGCGCCGCGCATGGCGTGGCGGCCATCGTGCAGAAGCCGCTGGCCCTGGACTGGGAAGATGCCACCGCGCTGGTCGGCGCCATGCGCAAGAAGAACCTGCCGCTCATGGTGCACGAGAACTTCCGCTTCCAGCGTCCGCTGCTGGAGGCCCGCGCGCTGGTGGCCTCGGGCGAGATCGGCACGCCGGTCTGGGGCCGCTTTTCCTGGCGCACCAATTTCAACGTCTATGCCGGCCAGCCCTATCTGCTGGAGACCAGGCGCTTCATCCTCATGGACATCGGCGTGCATGTGCTCGACGTGGCGCGCGCCTTCCTCGGCGAGGCCGACGAGGTCTTCTGCCGCACCCAGAGCATCAAGCCCGAGATCGCCGGCGAGGACATGGCCACCGTCATGCTGCGCCACACCAATGGTGCGGTCTCGGTAAACGACTTCACCTATGAGAGCCGCCAGACGCCCGATCCCTTCCCGCAGACGCTCATCCATGTCGAGGGCACGCTGGGCTCGATGCGGGTGGACGAGGGCTATCGTATGTCGGTCACCTCGCCGCGCGGCAGCCGGATGGAAGACGTCTCGCCGCGCCCCGTCGCCTGGGGCCAGCCGCAATGGATGCTGGTGCAGGAGAGCGTGGTCAACATGCAGCGCCACTGGCTCGATGCCTTCCAGGGCGGTTGTGCGCCGGAAACCTCGGGCGAGGACAACCTCCGTACTTTTGCCCTGGTGGAGGCGAGTTATGAATCGGCCGAGACGGGCCGCGCCATCCGCCCGGTGCTGGTATGAGCGCAGGCCTGTCGCGCCGGGGCTGGGTGCCCGCGACCGCGGAGGCACATGTGCAGGCCATCGCGCGCCAGGTGGCGCAGCAGTCGGCAGACGAGAACGAGGCGAGCCTGCTCGCCTGGGTGGAAGAGAACCACAGGATCCACGAACGCGACTGCATCAACCTCAACCCCGCCACCAACATGATGAACCCGAAGGCGGAAGCACTGCTGGCAAGCGGCATCGGCGCGAGGCCTTCCCTCGGCTATCCCGGCGACAAGTACGAGATGGGGCTCGAGGGCATCGAGAAGATCGAGATCATGGCGGCGGAACTGGCGGCCGAGGTCTTCGGCGCGCGCCATGCCGAGATCCGCGTGGCCTCGGGCGCCATGGCCAATCTCTATGTCTTCATGGCCGCCGCGAAGCCCGGCGATTGCATGATCGCGCCGCCGCCGTCGATCGGCGGGCATGTCACTCATCATGCAGCGGGCTGTGCCGGTCTCTATGGCCTTGTCACCCATCCTGCGCCTGTCGATGCAGCCAACTACACCGTTGACGTTCCGGCCCTGCGCCAGCTGGCACAGGAGACCAGGCCGAAGCTCATCACCATCGGCGGGAGCCTCAACCTCTTCCCGCATCCGATCGGCGCGATCCGCGAGATCGCCGACGAGGTGGGCGCGCTGGTGATGTTCGATGCGGCGCACATGTCGGGCATGATCGCCGGCAGGGCCTGGCAGCAGCCGCTGGAAGAGGGTGCCCATGTCATGACCATGAGCACCTACAAGAGCCTCGGCGGCCCGCCCGCGGGATTGATCCTCACCAATGACGACGCGATTGCCGCGCGCCTCGATGCGATTGCCTATCCGGGCCTCACCGCCAACTTCGATGCCGCGAAGTCGGCAGCCCTGGCCATGACGCTGCTCGACTGGAAGGAATACGGCAAGGCCTATGGTGCCGCCATGGCCGAAACCGCGAAGGCGTTGGCCGAAGCCCTGGCCGCGCGCGACCTTCCGGTCCATGCCGCCGCCCGCGGCTTCACGGCGTCACATCAGTTCGCGCTGGAGACCAGGGATTTCGGCGGCGGCCAGCATGCGGCAAAGCTTCTGCGCCAGGCCAATGTGCTCAGCTGCGGCATCGGCCTGCCCCTTGCAGACGTCGACGGCGATCTCAACGGCCTGCGCTTCGGCACCCCGGAGATCGTGCGCTGGGGCATGACGGCGAAGGACATGCCGGCGGTGGCGGGCTTCATCGCCGATGTGCTGACGGGCCGGCGCGCCGCACAGTCGGTGGCGCCAGAGGTCGCGGCCTTCCGGTCGCAGTTCAGCCGCCTGCACTTCGTGCGTGCCTAGGCCTTGGGCGGGATGACGCCCTTCTTGAAGATGAAGCAGCCGTAGAAGCGGGTCTCGCCGGTGACGATCACGCAATAAGCCGTCTTGGCGCGTTCGTAGAAGGCGAAGCGCTCGATCGAGCCCATGGGCCAGGACTTACCTTCGGCCTTGTCGATCGCCTTCTGCACCTCGGCCTGCACCGGCGGGATCTCCTTGGGCTTGCCCACCATCTCCATGCGCTCGGCCGGATGGTCGACGAAGCTGTCGAGCGGCATCACCGAGAGGATCGCCTCGGCGGCTTCCGCCGCTGTCAGGTTGTCCATGCGCAGCAGCCTGCCCAGCGTGGTCTGGCGCGCCACCGAGTCGGACGGGAAATTGGTATCCGCGATGACGAGATCGTCGCCGTGGCCCATGGCGCGCAGGGCCTGGATCACGTCCGCCGTCAGGCGATTGTCGAAGTTCCTCAGCATGTCATTCTCCGTAGGGAATCCAGATGTTCTTCACCTGCACGGCGTGGCGCAGCAGAATCGGCCCTTCCGCCTGCGCCGGGTCGTACCAGTCGGTGGCCAGGCCATGATCGGTGAGCATGCGTTTGAGATTTCCGGCCGAGAGTTTCTCGGCCATCGCCGCATCGGCCTTCGAACCGAAGACCCAGAGCGCGTCGACATCGTCATGCTCGGCCAGCGTCTTGAGCAGCGCCTTGCGCTCGCCCGTCACGATGTTGACCACGCCCGCCGGCACGTCGGAGGTCTCGAGCACCTGATAGAAGTCCGTGGCCGAAAGTGGCGCGATCTCGCTCGGCACTGCCACAACGCGGTTGCCCATCGCGATCAGCGGTGCGACGAGGCTGACAAAGCCCAGCAGCGGCGCCTCGTCGGGGCAGACCACGCCGGCAACGCCTAGCGGTTCCTTCATCGCCAGGGCCACGCCGCGCAGGGGCGGCTGGTGTACCGCGCCCTCATACTTGTCGGCCCAGGCGCCGTAGCTGAACAGCCGGGCGATGCAGGTTTCCACTTCCTTGCGGGCCGCGGCGGCCGTGCAGTCGGTCTGCGCCCGGATGCGCTCCGCGAATTCGGAGCTGCGGGCCGAGAGATTTTCCGCAAGGTAGTAGAGGATCTGCGCGCGATTGTGTGTCGTGGCTCTGGACCAGCCCTCGGCGGCGCGTGCCGCCGCCACGGCATTGCGGATATCCTTTCGATTGCCTTCGCCCACTTCACCGACGCGTTTGCCCTTTGGCGAGATCACGTCGCGCGAATAGTTGCCGTCCGGCCGCGCCTGCTTGCCGCCGATGAAGAGTTTGGCCGTGCGGTCGAGTCCGGTGCCTGCGCTTTCGCCGGACACCTTAGCTGCTCGGCGGTCCGGTTTCGGCTTGCGATAGGCCCAGGCCTTCGGCTTCAGATATTCGATCAGTCCTTCGCGACCGCCTTCGCGGCCGAAGCCCGACTCGCGATAGCCACCGAAGCCCACGGCGGCATCGAAGAGATTGGTGGCATTCACCCAGACCACGCCGCATTGCAGTTTCGGCGCGATGTCGAGGGCAAGTCCGATGGTCTCGCTCCACACGCTGGCCGCCAGTCCGTAACGCGAGTTATTGGCCAGCGCCACGGCTTCGTCAGGCGTGCGGAAAGTGATCGAGACCAGCACCGGCCCGAAGATCTCCTCGCTCGCCACCATCGAAGCCGGCTGTACATTGGACAGCAGGGTGGGCGGATAGAAGCAACCCGAGGCAGGCATCGCCGCGCTGGCCTGAAACTTCTCGGCGCCTTCTGCCACGCCCTTGTCGACCAGTGCCGCGATGCGCTGCAGCTGGATCGGATCGACGATGGCGCCCATGTCGATCGACTTGTCGAGCGGGTGGCCGACTCGCAGGCTGGACATGCGGCGCTTCAGGCGTCGCAGGAATTCCGCGGCAATCCCCTCCTGCACCAGCAGGCGCGAGCCTGCGCAGCAGACCTGGCCCTGGTTGAACCAGATGGCGTCGACGATGCCTTCCACCGCGCCATCGAGGTCGGCGTCGTCGAAGACGATGAAGGGCGACTTGCCGCCCAGTTCCAGCGTGAGTGACTTGCCGCTGCCCGCCGTCGCCTCGCGGATGCCGCGGCCCACCTCGGTCGAACCGGTGAAGGCGATCTTGTCGATGTCTGGATGGCTGACCAGCGCAGCTCCTGTAGCTCCTGCACCTGTCACGACATTGAGTACGCCCGGCGGCAGGCCGGCCTTGCCGGCAAGTTCGGCAAAGAGAAGCGCCGTGAGCGGGGTGTATTCCGCGGGCTTCAGCACCACGGTGTTGCCGCAGGCCAGCGCCGGCGCCACCTTCCAGGCCAGCATGAGCAGCGGGAAGTTCCAGGGGATGACCTGGCCCACCACGCCCAGCGGCTGATGATCGGCAAATTCCGTGTCGAGCAGCTGGGCCCAGCCCGCATGATGATAGAAATGTCGTGCCGCCAGCGGCACGTCGAGATCGCGCGTCTCGCGCACCGGCTTGCCGTTGTCGAGCGACTCGAGCACGGCAAAGAGCCTTGCATGGCGCTGCAGCATGCGGGCCAGCGCATAGAGATGGCGGGCCCGTCCGTGGCCGCCAAGTTTCTCCCAAGGCCCTTGCGCCTTGCGGGCTGCGGAAACGGATGTATCAATGTCTTTCTTTGAACCATCGGCAATCCTAGCCAGAAGCTTGCCCGTAGCCGGTTCAGTGCTGTCGAAATGTTTGGCGCCTGGTACAAATTTTCCGCCAATGAAATGGCCAAAGCTCGACTTGTGCGTTGCCAGCCAGGCGCGCACCTCTGCATCCGATTCAGGGGCCGGGCCATAATCCATGGTTTCGAAATATTCAGCGACGCTCAAAATTCTACCCCACGGGATGGCGGTTGAAGGCCGAGTAGCGGCCGGTGACATGGTGCTCAAGCTGGCGTTCGATATCAGCCAGCAGGCTTGAGGCGCCGACGCGAAAAAGATCGGG
>JBGSNJ010000392.1:0-2242 GCA_041739715.1 Aestuariivirga sp. | reverse complement strand
GCGACCGGCGGCGGCCGCCAATTTCGGGGGTATCGCGCCGCAGCCGCGGCTGGGATGAGGGCTAAGGCGGGCGTCGCCCGCGGCTTTCAATTCCATCGGTAGGAGAAATGGAATAGACAGTCCATCGACCTCCGCTTGCCTTGATGGAGCAGACCATGACCTCGGCCGACGGGCCACCACGGGATTTCGCCGGGCTGAAGAGCCTGATCGCGGAGCGGGCCGGCGGCCTGCCGCGGCGTCTCACCCAGATCGCCAGCTTCGCGCTGGAGTACCCCGACGAGATCGCCTTCGGCACCGTCTCGAGCATTGCCGAGCAGGCTGAGGTGCAGCCCTCCACTCTGGTGCGCTTCTCGCAGGCCCTCGGCTATCAGGGTTTCTCGGAGATGCAGGAGGTCTTCCGGGCCAGGCTGCGCGACCGCGTTCTCAACTATGACCAGCGCATCGCCCAGCTGCGCGCCCGCGCAGCCGCCAACTCCAAGCCAAACGCCGTGTTCCACGGCTTCAGCGATGCCGCCGAGCAGTCGATCGCATCGCTGCGCGAGAGGCTTGACCCCCGGCAGCTCGACAGGGCCGTGGACATGCTGTCCAGGGCGCAGACGCTTTATCTCGTCGGCCTGCGCCGGTCCTTTCCGATCGCATCCTACATGGCCTATGCCTACGGCAAGCTGGGCGTGCGGGCCATCCTGATCGATGCGGTCGGCGGCATGGCGGCCGAGCAGATGTCCTTCGCCACGCCGAAAGATACGGTATTGGCCGTCAGCTTCACGCCCTACGCCAGCGAGACCGTTGCGCTGGCGCAGTCCGTGGCAGCGCGGCAGGTGCCGCTGGTCTCGATCACCGACAGCCCCTTCTCGCCCCTCGCCCAGATCGCCGATCTCTGGATCGAAGTGGTCGAAGCGAATTTCGAGGGCTTCCGCTCCATGTCGGCCGCGCTGGTGCTGGCGATGACTCTGACCGTTGCTGTTGCCGAGCGGCGAGGCAAGGAACAGAAGTAGACTTTGGAATTGATTTAGAATTATTGTTCTGTATTGACTTGTAATTGGAATTAATGTTTCACAGACGGGAACCCTGTACCAGGAGGCGGAAATGACGTCCGCGCAAGAGACCGCGCCGAAACTGGATGTCGTCACCATCGGGCGCTGCTCGGTGGATCTTTACGGCCAGCAGATCGGCTCGCGACTGGAAGACATCGCCTCCTTCGCCAAGTCGGTGGGGGGCTGCCCCGCAAACATCGCCATTGGCACAGCCCGGCTGGGGCTGAAGTCCGCGATCATCACCCGCGTGGGCGACGAGCAGATGGGCCGCTTCGTCAAGGAGCAGATGGCGCGCGAGGGCGTGGCCCTCGACGGCATTGCGACCGATCCGGCGCGCCTCACCGCCCTGGTCCTTCTCTCGGTCGAGAACGACAGGACCTTTCCGCTCATCTTCTACCGCGACAATTGCGCCGATTCCGCCCTCGACGACTCCGATATCGACGAGGCCCTGATCGCCTCCTCGGCTTCGGTGCTGGTGACCGGCACGCACTTCTCGAAGCCGCAGAGCGATGCCGCCCAGCGCAAGGCCATGCGTCTCGCCCGGAAGCATGGCGGCAAGGTCATCCTCGACATCGACTACCGGCCCAATCTGTGGGGGCTTGCCGGGCTGGGTGCGGGCGAGGAGCGTTACATCAGGTCTGACCGGGTGTCGGCCCATCTCAAGAACATCCTTCCCGACTGCGACCTGATCGTGGGTACCGAAGAGGAGGTCCACATCGCCGCAGGCAGCGAGGACACGCTCGAAGCGCTGAAGATCATCCGTGCACTGTCGAAGGCGGTGATCGTGCTGAAGCGCGGACCCATGGGATGCGTCGTTTATCCCGATGCGATCCCCGATGCGCTCGACAAGGGCATCGTCGGCCGGGGCTTTCCGATCGAAGTGTACAATGTGCTGGGCGCCGGCGACAGCTTCCTGTCGGGGTTCCTGCGCGGCTGGCTGCGCGGCGAGGACCACGCCACATCCGCCACCTGGGCCAATGCCTGCGGCGCTTTCGCGGTGTCGCGCCTGCTCTGCTCGCCCGAAATCCCAACCTGGGAGGAACTGCAGTACTTCCTCGCCCATGGCAGCCCGCACAGGGCCCTGCGCAAGGACGAGGCGATCAACCATGTCCACTGGGCAACGACACGGCGGCCGCAGCCGGGCGTGCTGATGGCACTGGCCATCGACCACCGCAAGCAGCTTGCCGACATGGCGAACCGCCTCGGCG
>JBGSNJ010000391.1:0-5691 GCA_041739715.1 Aestuariivirga sp. | reverse complement strand
CCGCAAGCGACGCCGCAACGCCCATCGGACGCTCCAACCTGCAGCGCTTCGTCGGCGGCTATGGGCAGGAGATCGTGGTCCTGCTCTCCATCGTGGCGCTCTTCGTGGTGGTGGGCGCCATCAATCCGCGCTTCCTTTCAGACACCAACATCAATTCCATCTTCGCCGGCAACGCCTATATCGCGGTGGCAGCCATCGGCATGACCATGCTCATCATCTCGGGCCACATCGACGTCTCGGTCGGCTCGCTGATCGGCGTCATCGCCACCATCGCGGGCACGCTCGCCGTGTCGGGCTATCCCATCTGGGTCGCCTGGCTGGTGCCCATCCTCTTCGGCGTCGTGGTCAATGCGGGCGTCGGCGCGCTGGTCGCCTACATGCGCATTCCTTCCATCGTGGTCACGCTGGGCATGCTTTCGATCCTGAAAGGCGGCCTCATCAGCGCCACGGGAGGCGAATGGATCACCGACATGCCGCAGGGCTTCATGATCGCCCAGATGCGGCTCTTCGGCATCCCCTCGGCCGTCTATTTCATGGTGATCCTCACCATCCTCGCCGCGCTCTTCATGCGCTATACCGCCTTCGGCCGCGCCATCTATGCGGTGGGGGGCAACATGGAGGCCGCGCGCGCCGCGGGCCTCGATCCCGAGCGCACGGTCGTCGGCGTCTTCGCGCTGCACGGGCTCTTCGCCGGCATCGCCGGCATTCTCTTCGCCACCCAGCTGCAGGTGATCCAGTCCACCGTGCCGCCCAATCTCGAACTCACCGTCATCACCGCCTCGGTGATCGGCGGCGTCTCGATCCTCGGGGGCACCGGCACGGTCATCGGCTCGACGCTGGCCGCCATCCTCTTCGCCTGCATCGGCTCGGCGCTGATCTTTCTCAATGTCTCGGCCTACTGGCTGCGCGCCGTCCTGGGCCTGATGATCCTGGCCACCGTGCTTGCCGACATGATCCGCCGCCGGAGAGTGCTATGACCGCGCGCCTCCTGTTCCGTCACGAGACGATCCTCGCGGTGCTCACGGTGATCGCCCTCTTCGTCCTGTCCATGCTGTCGGACAAGTTCTTCACCGTCGACAATCTGCTGAACCAGGGCCGACTCATGTCGGAGGTTGGGCTGGTGGCGCTGGCCATGACCTTCGTGATCGTCACCGGCGGTATCGACCTCTCGGTGGGCTCCATCCTCGGCCTCACCGCGATCCTCTTCGGCATCTTCTGGCAGAGCCTCGGCCTGCCCATTCCGCTGGCCATGGCGGCGGCCATCGCCAGCGGCACCTTCGCCGGCTTCGTCAACGGCCTCATCATCACCCGCTTCAGCGTGCCGCCCCTCATCGCCACCCTGGCGACGCTGGCGCTCTACCGCGGCCTTGCCGAAGGCATCAGCCAGGCCCGCTCGGTGCGCGGCTATCCGGAGTGGTTCTTCTTCTTCGGTCAGGGCGAGGTGCTGGGCGTGCCCTTCCAGCTCTGGATCCTCGGCATCTGCACGGTGATCGCCGCGGTGATCCTGGGCTATACGCCCTTCGGCCGCGCCACCTATGCGATCGGCGCCAACGAGACGGCCGCGCGTTTTTCCGGCATCCGCGTCGACGCGGTGAAGCTGTGGATCTATACCGCCGCCGGCTTCATGGCCGCACTTGCCGCCGTCATCTTCGTCTCGCGCGTCACAACCACGCGCTCCGACATGGGCACTGGCCTCGAGCTCGACGTCATCACCGGCGTGGTCCTCGGTGGCACCTCGATCTTCGGCGGCAAGGGCACCATCCTGGGCACGGCGCTGGGACTCATTCTCATCCAGGCCCTGAAGAACGGCCTGGCGCTTTCGGGCGTCAAGGGCGACGGCACCATCGTCGTCATCGGCGTGGTCCTTATTGCGGCCATCCTGATCGGCGCAATATTCGACAGAAACAGAGGCGGCTGAATTCGGGAGGACGTCTGCCGCGCCACCCGCCTGTGGCACGGGGACACCATATGGGAGCGACTGAAATGAAGAAACTGACACTGGGCGTGCTTCTCAGCCTCGGCCTCATGAGCGGATCGGCCCTTGCCGCCTCCGCCTGGACCGGCGGCGACGACCTGCCAACCAATCCGCTGGCCTGCGACGCCACACCGGGCGCCGCCGTTGCCAAGCCCTATGACGGCGGCGTGCCGACCAATCCGCCGGACCGCAAGGGCAAGAAGATCACCGTCGTCGACATTCCGAAGCTGATCGGCATCGGCTACTTCAATGCCACCTCCAAGGGCATCTCGGACGCTGCCGCCGAACTCGGCAACGTCGACGCCAAGACCGACGGCCCGACCAAGGCCAACATCGACGAGCAGATCACCTTCATCGACAACTACATCACCTCGGGCGTCGACGGCATCCTCTTCGCCGCCAACGATCCCGTGGCCATCGCCCCGGTGCTGAAGAAGGCGCTGGAGAAGGGCATCAACGTGGTCGGCTATGACGCCAACTCCACGCCGAATGCCCGCCAGTGGTTCGTCAACCAGGCCGAGTTCAACGGCATCGCCAAGTCGCTGGTCGACAACATGGCCGCCGAGATCGGCGAGGAAGGCGCCTTCGCCATCGTCACCTCGACCTTCACCACGCCGAACCAGGCGCGCTGGATCGCCGAGATGGCCGCCTATGCCGCGAAATGCCACCCGAAGATGAAGTGGCTGGAAACCGTCGAAGCGCAGGAAGACAACAACCTGTCCTTCAACCAGGCCACCACGCTCATCAACAAGTATGGCGATGAGCTCAAGGGCATCTTCGGCATGACCTCGGTTGCAACGCCGGCCTCGGCCGAAGCGGTGACGCAGCTCAACAAGTGCGGCACCATCGCCGTCGTCGGCCTCGCCACACCCAACGCCATGAAGCCCTATGTCGAAAAGGGCTGTGTGAAGTCGGTCGTGCTGTGGAACCCGGTGGACCTCGGCTATGCCGCAATGCAGGTTCTGCGCTCCGTCGCCGACGGCACGCTGCAGCCGGGTGCGACCACCGTGAAGGCCGGCAAGCTGGGCGACCTCCAGGTCATCAACGGCTCGGAAATCCTTCTGGGCGCGCCCTTCGTGTTCAACAAGGACAACATCGGCCAGTTCGACTTCTGATCCCGACCGCAAACCGGCGCGCTGGCCCCCTGGCCGGCGCGCCACCAACATCCCGAAAGAGTGAAGAGTGACATGAGCAATTCCGCAACCGTTCCGTCCCTGTGGGACGACAAGAAAGCCGCCAATCTCGATGAACCCGGATTGCTGCTCTACCGGTCAAATCTCCTCGGCGCCGATCTGCGCATCACCAATTTCGGCGGCGGCAATACCTCGGCAAAGGTGAAGATGAAGGATCCGCTGACCAGCGGCGACGTCACCGTGCTGTGGGTCAAGGGCTCCGGCGGCGACATCGGCTCGATGAAGCTCGACGGCTTCGCCACGCTCGACATGGACAAGCTCGAGTCCCTGAAGGGGCTCTACAAGAGCCTCGATCAGGAAGACGCGATGGTGCACGCGCTGAACCACTGCATCTACAATCTCAATTCCCGTGCGCCCTCGATCGACACCTGCCTGCATGGCTATGTGCCCTATGCCCACGTCGATCACGTCCATTCCGACGCGGTCATCGCCATTGCCGCCTCGAAGGACTCTGAGCGCCTGACCAAGGAGATCTTCGGCAGCGAGATGGGCTACCTGCCCTGGCAGCGCCCCGGCATCGACCTCGGCATCAAGCTTGGCGACATGGCCAAGGCGCATCCCGAATATGTCGGCGTGGTGCTGGGCAGCCACGGCCTCTTCACCTGGGCCAATGACGCCAGGACCTGCTACGACACGACGCTGCGCATCATCAACAAGGCCGCTGTCTGGCTCGAGCGCAACGGCAAGAAGCCCGCCTTCAAGGGCGAGAAGGTCAAGAGCCTGCCGGAGGCGGAGCGCCGCAAGGTGGCACGCCGCCTGCTGCCCGAGATCCGTGGCCGCATCTCGAAACACGAGATGAAGGTCGGACACTTCGTCGATTCGAGCGAGGTGATGGAATTCGTGAATTCCAGGCAGCTGGAACAGCTGGCGCCGCTCGGCACCTCGTGCCCCGATCACTTCCTGCGCACCAAGATCCGCCCGCTCATCGTGCCGCATGACGCGGAGGGTACCGGCCTCGACACACTGATCGAGAGCTACCGCAAGGACTATGCGGCCTACTACGAGGCCTGCAAACATGCCGACTCGCCCGCCATGCGCGATCCCAATGCGGTGATCTATCTCGTGCCGCAGGTCGGCATGCTGTCCTTCGCCAAGGACAAGGCCACGGCGCGCATCGCCGCCGAATTCTACGTCAATGCCATCAACGTCATGCGCGGCGCATCCAGCGTGTCCGAATATGTCGGGCTGCCGGCCCAGGAGGCCTTCAACATCGAATACTGGCTTCTCGAGGAAGCCAAGCTGCAGCGCATGCCCAAGCCCAAGAGCCTCGCGGGCCGCATCGCCCTGGTGACCGGCGGCGCCGGCGGCATCGGCTCGGCCATCGCTTCAAAGCTCCTGTCGGAAGGCGCCTGCGTGGTGCTGGCCGATATCGACAAGGCCTCGCTCGACGAGGTCACGGCGGGCTTCGGCAAGACCTATGGCATGGACAATGTCCGCGCCGTGGTCATGGACGTCACCAGCGAGGACGCCGTCATTGGCGCGACCGACCAGGCCGTGCTGGCCTATGGCGGCCTCGACATCGTGGTGAACAATGCCGGCATCACCCTGGCGGCACCGGTGGAGGACACCAGCCTCGAACTGTGGAACAAGAACATGGCGATCCTCGGCACCGGCTATTTCCTGGTGGCGCGCGAGGGCTATCGCCTGATGCAGAAGCAGAAACTGGGCGGCTCGATGATCTTCATCGGCTCCAAGAACGGCGTCACTGCCTCGCCCGGCGCCTCGGCCTATTGCTCGGTGAAGGCCGCCGAGATCCAGCTGGCGCGCTGCATGGCGCTTGAGGGCGCGCCGCACGGCATCCGCGTCAATGTGGTGAACCCGGATGCGGTGCTGCGGGGCTCCAAGATCTGGCAGGGGCCGTGGCGCCAGCAGCGCGCCGCCTCGCTCAAGATCAGCGAGGACGAACTCGAGGAACATTACCGCAAGCGGTCGCTCCTGCAGCGCTCGGTCTATCCGGAAGACATCGCCGAGGGTGTCTACTTCTTCGCCTCCGATCTCTCCAACAAGTCGACCGGCAACTTCCTCAACATCGACGCGGGCAATGCCGCGTCCTTCACGCGCTAGCCCGATGAGCTTCGCCATCTCGGCCGATCTCATCGGCACCGCCAACGGCGAGCTGGAGGCTGCACTCGCCGACGACTTTGAGGCACTCGGCCGCCAGCTCGAACGGCGCGGCATCGCCATCGAGGAGATGACGACACGCGCTATGGATTTCGCCGTGGCGGTTCCTACCTGGGGCGTGGGCACCGGCGGCACGCGCTTCGCCCGCTTCCCCGGCCCGGGCGAGCCGCGCAATATCCATGACAAGCTCGAGGACTGCGGCGTCATCCAGCAGCTGGCGAGGGCCACGCCCAATGTCTCGCCGCATTTTCCCTGGGACAAGGTCTCCGACTACAACGCGCTCCGCCAGGAAGCCGCCTCGCACAACCTGGGATTCGACGCGGTGAATTCCAACACCTTCCAGGACCAGAAGGCACAGCGGCACTCCTACAAGTTCGGTTCGCTGACCCATGCCGACAGGGC
>JBGSNJ010000372.1:0-23834 GCA_041739715.1 Aestuariivirga sp. | reverse complement strand
GCATGGACTCCGCCATGCCCCGCAGGGCGCGTGCGCCCTGGGCCTCCCGGTTGCCGGAATCGGATCGCCGCCGTCCGAGCACGGCAAGCATGGCCATCTGGCCCACGGCCAGCACGAGGATTGCGCCCGAAACGACCAGCGCCTGGTTCTGTCCCGATGCAGCCAGATAGACGGCACAGCACATGGCAATGAGCGCGAATAGGCCAAGCCCTGCGAGCACTGGCCAATCCTGCGGCGACCTCTGGTCCACGATTCTCAACCCCACGAATCACTGAGGCCGGAGAGTAACGCACTCTCCGGCCTCTGACCAATCGGGGCTGTGGATGCGATCAGGCCACGGAGGCCAGGATCTTCGGCATCTTGTCCGAAAAGATCTCGTCGATCTGGTTCTCGTTGATCATCAGCGGCGGCGACAGCGCAATCGTGTCGGCCGTGATGCGGACCATCATGCCGGCATCGTGGAACCCGTTCTCCATGGCTTTGTAGGCCCGCAGCCCCGGCGAACCTTCGATCGGCTTGAGGTCGATCGCAGCTACGAGGCCAAGAGTGCGGATGTCCTCCACCAGCGGATGCCCCTTGAGCGTGAAGGCCGCGTCGGCCCAGACACTCTCAAGCTTCTTGGCATTCTCGAAGAGCTTCTCGTCGCGGTACAGGTCCATGGTGGCCACACCCGCAGCCGCGGCCATCGGATGGCCCGTGTAGGTGTAGCCGTGGAACAGTTCGATCACGTGATCGGGGCCGTTCATGAACTTGTCGTAGATGCCCTGGCGCACCATGCAGCCGCCCATCGGGACGGTGCCCGAGGTAACACCCTTTGCAAACGTGAGGATGTCGGGCGTGACGCCGAAGCGTTCGGCGGCGAAGGCATGGCCGAGGCGGCCGAAACCGGTGATGACTTCGTCGAAGATCAGCAGGATGCCGTGCTTGTCGCAGATCTCGCGCAGGCGCTTGAGATAGCCCTTGGGCGGCGGCAGCACGCCGGTGGAACCGGCCATGGGTTCGACGATGACCGCCGCGATGGTCGAGGCATCATGAAGGGCCACGAGGCGTTCCAGCTCGTCGGCCAGATGGCCGCCCCATTCCGGCTCGCCGCGAGTGAAGGCCTGTTCCTTGCGGTTGTAGGTGTGCGGCAGATGGTCCACCCCCGCCAGCATGGCGCCGAACCACTTGCGGTTGGCGACCATGCCGCCCACCGAGATGCCGCCGAAGTTCACGCCGTGATAACCGCGCTCGCGGCCGATCAGTCGGGTGCGGCTGGCCTGTCCGTTGGCACGGTGATAGGCCAGCGCGATCTTCAGCGCCGTGTCGGCGGCCTCGGATCCGGAGTTGCAGAAGAAGGCGTAGTTCAGATCGCCAGGGGCCATGGTGGCGAGGCGCGAGGCCAGTTCGAAGACCTTGGGATGACCGAACTGGAAGGTCGGCGCGAAGTCCAGTTCGGCGGCCGACTTCTGGATCGCCGCGACGATGGGCTCGCGGCAGTGGCCGGCGTTGGAGCACCAGAGCCCCGCGCTGCCGTCGAGAATGGCCCTGCCGGACAGGTCGTAATAGTGCATGTCCTTGGCCCGGGCAATCATGCGCGGGCGCTTCTTGAAGGCCCGGTTGGGCGTGAAGCCCATCCAGAACGGCTCGAGGTTGTTCGGCGAAGGTTCCCAGGCGGTGGCACCGGGGAAATGTGGCTTGTTCATCGGATCGCACTCCTTGAATGATGCTGTCCTGATAGCAGAAAGGACAGCCCTGAGGAAATGCGCCAGCTTCCGGCGTTGCCGGGAGCCAGTTGGCCGTCAGGCCGCAGGCCTCAACCCAAGGATTTTCCGGGCTTCCGCGGCCGAGGCCGGGTGGCGCCCGTAGCGGCCGCAGAGCTCCGCAACCCGGCCGACCAGTTCCGCATTGGACGCAGCCAGCCGGGTCTCGTCCCAGCGGATGTTGTCTTCGAGCCCGGTCCGGCAATGACCGCCCCGTTCCAGGCACCAGCGGTTGACCTCCAGTTGGTGCCTGCCGATGCCTGCTGCGACCCAGGTGGCCTCGGGCGCAAGGCGCTGGACCTCCTCGACCATAAAGTCGAAGGCCTGGCGAATGCAGGGCATGGCGTTCTTCACACCCAGAACGAACTGAACGTGCAGCGGCTTCTTCAGCAGACCCTCGTCGGCCATGCGGAGGGCCTGATAGAGCATGGACAGGTCGAAGACCTCGATTTCCGGCTTCACATCATGCTGCATCATCTTTTCAGCCAGTTCCCGCACAAGATCGGGATGGTTCTCGTAGATGATGGTTGGGAAGTTGCAGGAGCCGGTCGAGAGCGAGGCCATGTCACAGCCCAGATGCAGCATGCCGCCCCGCTCCGACCCCTTGCCGGACCGTCCGCCCGTCGAGAACTGCACGATCATGCCGGGACAATGCTTGCGCAGGCCCTCGAGAAGTCTCGCGAAGCGATCCGGATCGGATGTCGGCGTCTGGTCGTCCTTGCGGACATGGACATGTGCCAGCGTGGCGCCGGCCACGAAGGCTGCCTGCGTCGATTCAACCTGCTCGGCAATGGTGATGGGGACGGCCGGATTGTTTTCCTTGCGTGGCACCGAACCGGTGATTGCTACGGTAATGATGCACGGCTTGGACATGCGGCTCAAACCTTCAGGGCTTCGATAAGCGGGCGATTCTGACGCCGGATGGTAGCGCGCAGTTCGCCGACGGTCATCCCGGCGGTCTTGACGAAGACAATGAACATCATGTTCGTGTTGTTGAAGAGAAGTTCGCCCGCGGCCTTCGGCTCCGCCCCGTCTCGGATCGCGCCCAGCGTCTTGAGCTTCTGCAGCAGGCGGCAGGTCTGATCGGCCAGCCTGAGGTCGAGGTCGGCATAGGTCTTGCCGAAAGGACTGTCGGGCTGCTGCGTCGAGATTGCCATGGCCTGACGCCACATTTCCTTGCTCAGGTAGACGAGGGAATGCTCGATGTAGTTGCCAATGAGCGTATCGATGGCTCGCTCGGCGCTGCGCGGCGGACGCGCGATCACCTTCTCGCCGGCAGCCAGCACTTCGTTGACTTCCATGGCGACGATCGCCATCAGGAGGTCGCCCTTGTTCTGGTAGTAATTGTAGATCGTTCCGATCGAGACTTCGGCAGCGGCCGCAATCGCCTCCATCCTTACCTGCTCGTACCCGTGGTCGCGGAACAGTGCGCTTGCAGCCGCAAGGATGCGATCATGACGAACGGCCTTCTGTTTCTCGCGCAAGCCTGACATTTCATCAGTCTGCCAGATATTTGAATTTGACTCAATTTTGGAATTGGTTCAGTTTTTTGCAAACAAGACTGGGAGACAAATGTCATGACATTGCAGAACTTCGCATACCGGTTTTCCGGTGCTTCCATTGCCGCCCTCACAGCTATCAGCCTGGCCGGGCAGGTTGCTGCTGCGGATCTCAACGCCCTGGTCTGGTGCGATCACGCCGATCCAAATCTGCTGAAGCCCTTCGAGGATGCGAATGGCATAAAGGTCAATGTCAAGGAGTTCGAAGGCACGGGCGCGGGTCTGGCGATCGTCGAACAGTCGCAGCCAGGGGACTGGGACGTGATGGTGATCGACTCGATCGATGTGCCGCGCGGCGTCGAACGCGGGCTCTTCGAAGCTTTGCCAGAAGACCAGTTGCCGATGGCAGACCTGTTTCCAGAAGTGAAGATGGACGCCAGCACCGTCGTCGACGGCAAGCGCTACGGCATAACCGAGAAATTCGGCTATAACACCATCGGATTCAACAGTGCAAAGGCCGATCCTCAAGACATGCAGTCGCTCGCCGTCCTGACAGGGGACAAGTACAAGGGGCGCATTGCAATCTATGACTACTATCTGCCCGTGATCGGCATGGCGGCCATGGCCATCGGGAAGAAGACCACTGAATTGACCGAGGCCGACCTGCCCGCGATCAAGGAGGTTCTGATAAAGATGAAGGCGAATGCCAAGGCGGTGACCGATGTGGTGGCCAGCCAGACGGCACTCGCGACGGGCGAAGTGGACGTTCTGGTGGGCGGGGGCGAGTGGGTAACGGCCGGCATCGCCAAGGAGAACCCTGATCTCGATTTCTCGATCCCGAAGGAAGGTGCCGTGCTGTGGTCGCAGTCGCTCGCGATGTTCAAGGATTCGAAGAACAAGGACATGGCGCTGGAGTTCATCCAGTACATCATGAGCCTGGAGGGACAGGCGCGGCTGGCGACGTCGTCATGCTACTGGGGCATGCCGGCGAGTTCCAAAGCAGCCCTCAATGATGAGCAGAAGGCCATTTTGCGCTTTGCCGAACAACCCGAGTTCCTCAAGCGGGCCCAGCCCTATCCCGCTCCATCGGAGGATCTGGACAAGAAGATGCAGGACCTCTGGACCGAAATGATTCAGGCCCAGTGAATTCGGGCACGGCCAGTCGCATCGCTTGGGCCAGCGTCACACCGGCATTGCTGTGGACGCTGGCTTTCTTTGCCCTGCCCTTCCTGGCCATGGCCATCGTGAGCGTCTATCCCAAGGGTGGCGCCGGATTCAGTCTCGCTAACTACGGGCAGTTCTTCACCAACCCGAGCTATTGGCGCGCCATGACCAACTCGATCGAGGTCACGGCAATCGTGACAGTTATGTCGGTGTTGCTGGCCTATCCATTCGCCTGGATCCTCGCCTTCGTCGTGCCGCAGCGCTGGCAAAGACTGGCCCTCATGCTAGCGGTCCTGCCTTTCTGGACCTCCTATGTCGTCAGGTCCTACGCGTGGCTTCTTGTCCTGGCCGAAAAAGGCGTGATCAACACATTCCTGCTCGAGCTTGGTGTCATTGCCGAACCCCTGCAACTGGCCAACACCCGGACCGCGACGGTCATCGGCTTCGTTCACTTCTTCGTCATGCTGCTGACCCTCACGATCTATGCCAACCTGAAGCAGCTTTCGCCCAACTACCGGAAGACGGCGGCGGATCTCGGTGCGACCCCGTTGCAGAGCTTTGCCCACGTGATCCTTCCACTGACACTGCCCGGCATCATGGTGGGCGCATTTCTCACCTTCGTGCTTGCCATCGGCGACTACATCACGCCGCAGATCCTCGGCGGAAACAACGAGTTGCTTATGCCGCAACTGATCATGATGCAGATTGGACGGCGCGGGGACTTCTCCTCCGCCTCGGCTCTCTCAATCATTCTCATGTCCATTGTGACTCTTGCCTATTTCGCCTGCGCCCGCTGGCTCAGGATCGAGAGGGCCTGATGCGGAACACGATCGCAAGCGTCTATGCGATGGCGCTGTATGGCTTCATCTTTCTTCCGGTTGCCATGCTGGTGCTGTTTTCCTTTCAGGGCACGCTCTTTCCCATCCCGCCCTTCAATGGTCCGTCGCTGCGATGGTATGAAGCCGTACTCAACGATGCGCGGCTGACCTCAGGACTGGTGAACTCGATCATCGTGGCGGTGACGACATCCGCCCTCGCCACAGTGCTGGGATTCCTCTCGGCCTGGGGCTTCGCGCGATTCCATCTACCCGGTTCGGCACTGCTGCGCGGCTTGATCACCCTGCCTCTCACCGTGAGCTATCTGATCATCGGCATGGGCTTGCTCATTCTGTTCAACTGGCTAGATCTGCCGAAATCCCTGGTCGCCGCGGGCATTGGTCACGTGGTGATCAACCTGCCACTTTGCTTTGCCATCATCTACAGCCAGATGGGAGATCACCAGGCCAATGTCGAGCGGGCGGCGCGGGACCTTGGCGCTTCGGAGATCAAGGTTCTGTTCCTGATCACCGCCCCCATGCTATGGCCTGCGCTCTTTGCAAGCTTCTTCCTGTCCATGACATTTTCCTGGGATGAGTTCGTGATCTCCTTCCTGCTCACGCGCTTCGAAACGACGCTTCCCGTCGAAATCTGGAACCTGCTGCGTGCCGGCCTCAATCCGAAGACCAACGCGGTTGGCGCGCTTGTCTTCGGCGTCTCCGTGATGCTAGCGATCATCTTCGAGCTCGTTGCTCTGCGGAGACGCAATTCATGAGCGGCCTCGTCTCGATCGAAGGCATCTCGCACAGTTTCGGGCGGGCAAAGGTCCTGGATGACATTTCGCTGACCATTGAAGCCGGCAGCTACACCGTGCTCCTTGGACCTTCCGGTTCGGGAAAGACCACCCTGCTGTCGATTCTTGGCGGCTTCCTGCAACCGACGTCCGGCCGCGTCCTCATCGCAGGGAATGACTGCACAAGCCTGACGCCCGCCAAGCGCCCGACGGCCACGGTCTTTCAGGATTACGCCCTTTTCCCACACATGAGCATCGGCAACAATGTCGGCTTCGGACTGCGGATGAAGGGGATGGCCAAGGCAGAGCGCGACGGACATGCGCGGAGAATGCTTGAAGTCGTCGGTCTCGCGACGGCCTTCGACAAAAGGCCGCATGAATTGTCAGGCGGGCAACGCCAGCGCGTGGCCCTCGCGAGGGCGCTTGTCGTAGAGCCGGCAGTGCTGCTGCTGGATGAGCCGCTCGGCGCACTTGACCTCAAGCTCCGCCGCCAGATGCAGGACGAACTTAAGGCCATACAGAAGCGGGTCGGCACCTCCTTCGTTCATGTCACCCACGATCAGGAGGAAGCCATGGCGCTGGCCGACCATGTGGTCGTCATGAACCGGGGAAAGATCGAGGATCAGGGATTGCCTGAACGTGTGTATAGCCGGCCTGCCACGCGCTTTACGGCGACCTTCATGGGGGAGAGCACGATCATTCCCGGCGTGCAGAGACAGGGTGTCCTCAAGACCGCATTCGGGGCCCTCGAGGCGCCCGAGCGCACGACGTCGGTAGCCATACGCCCTGAACATGTCAGACTGGGCGGATCCATAAGCGCCGAGGTGGTGGACGTGGTCTTTCAAGGCAGTTTCAAACGCGTGTCCGCCCGCCCAGATGCCGCGCCGGATCTCCTGCTTCTCGCGCGGCTGCCGGCCGACGCCGCTGTCAGGCAGGGTTCACGAATCACGCTGAGTCTTGACGAGGCCCAAGTGATACCTTTGAGGGACTGATCGATGCTTGATCGGGTAGAGGCCGGACAGTGGTACGAGACCATACGCATGGGCGATGACGTGACGCTCATTCACGAGCCGTGGATCAAGCCCTTCTATCGCTGCAACATGTGGCATGTGCGCGGGCGTAACCGCGACCTGCTGTTCGACACGGGCCTCGGTCATTTCGGCCTGAGGGCCTATGTTCCGCTGGTCAGCGAGCGCGAGGTAACCTGTGTGGCCAGCCACACCCATTTCGATCATATCGGCAATCATCACGAGTTTCCGGGCTGTTGCGTCCATATTGCCGAGGCAGCAGTCCTGAAGGAGCCGCGCAACGCCTGGACTTGCGCAGACCGCTATGCCACTGACGAGATGTTCGATCGCATGCCCGAAGGCTGGGATCAGAGCCGCTATCAGGTCAGACCGGCACAGCCTGCGCGCCTCCTGGCAAACGGCGATGTTGTCGATCTCGGTGACCGGCGCTTCGAAGTCATCCACACACCGGGCCATTCGCCTGGTGGAATTGGACTCTTCGAACGCGCGACAGGCATCTTTCTATCAGGTGACATCATCTATGACGGGCCGCTGATCGACGATGCCTACCATTCGGTCAAGGCCGACTACGTAACGACGCTGGAACACCTCGCGGCACTGCCCGTCAGCGCCGTGCATGGCGGGCACTTCCCAAGTTTCGGACCCGTGCGGTATCGACAACTGATCGCGGAATATCTGGAAGGGCAGCACAAGGCTGGCTGCCATCTCGTCTCCTGAGACCTTACTTTACCAGCTGCGCCACCAGCGCGTTGATCATGCGCGGCAGATCATAGGGGAAGCGGGCAGTGATCAGGTTGCCATCGACGACGCAGGGCTCGTCCAGCACCGTGGCGCCGGCATTTGCCAGGTCGACCTGAATGTTCCAGACGGCTGTCGCCTTCTTGCCGCGCAGCATGTCGGCGCTGACCATCACCCATTGACCATGGCAGATGCCGCAGGTCGGCTTTCCAGCCGCATGCATGTCACGCAGGAAGGCCTGGGCAAGCTTGTCGGCGCGCAGGAAATCCGGGTTCCAGCAGCCTCCCGGAGCGATGACCGCATCGTAATCCGCCACCTTTGCCTCATCGAGATAACGGTCGATCTTAATCCAGCCGGCGTTCTCCATGAGACGAATGGCCAGCACATGGGTTGCGCAGAGCGGCGGAAAGCGAAGGCCGAGGGTGGGGTGGAACTCGCCGATGCGGGGCGAAACGACATGGACCTTGGCGCCATGCTCGGTCAGCCAGCGGGTGGCACCGGTGATTTCAACTTCCTCAACCCCATTGGTACAACAGATTGCGATGGTCTTCCCCTTCAGCAGGTCCGGATTGGAGGGCGGATCGAAGAGAAAGCGGTTGAGCTCGCGATTAAGCTCGCCATCGGCCGTCACCAGAAGTTCCGTCGAGATCGACGGCACCGGAGAGGGGGTCATGTACTGCTGCATGCGGGCCAGGGCAGCACTCTGGGCGGACGCAGGATCGTGCGGCTTGTTCATCGGTTCGCGCTCCCATTTTCGCGGATTTTGCTTCTGAGAGACGTATATCAGGAATTGACAAGAGGCGCGAGACGGTTTGTCCTGTGAAAATTGCAGGGAGGCAATCACAATGAAGTTGGGCTTCAATCTTCTGCTCTGGACCCCCCATGTCACAGCGCAGCACGAGGGTATTCTGCGTGACCTGAAGAAAACCGGTTACGACGGCGTGGAGATCCCGATGTTCGAAGGTGATCCCGAGCACTATGCAAGGCTCGGCGCCCTTCTGGACAAGATCGGCCTCGAACGGACCGTCGTCAGCGTGCTGGGTCCCGGCAACAATCCGCTCGCGGCAGACAAATCGCAGCAACAGGCCGCCCTCGCACGCGCGAAATGGGCCATCGACTGCTGCGCCGCACTTGGCGCACCGATCCTGGCCGGCCCTATGCATTCCGAACTCGGCTTCTTTTCTGGCAACCCCGCCACGGCGGCCGAGCGCAAGCGGGGACTGACCTTCCACCGCCGTGCCGGTGACTATGCGGCGAAGAAGAACGTGCGTTTCGCGCTGGAAGCTCTCAACCGTTTCGAATGCTATTTCCTCAACACGATGGAACAGCTTTCGGACTATCTTGACGAGGTAGGCCATCCCGCGGTGAAGGCCATGTACGACACCTTCCACAGCAACATCGAAGAGAAGGATCCGGTCGGGGCCATCAAGGCAATCCGAAAGCACATGATCCACGTGCATATCTCGGAGAATGATCGGGGCACGCCCGGCAAGGGGCATGTCCCCTGGGCGGCGACCTACAAGGCCTTGCGGGCCGCGAAGTACGACGGCTGGCTCACCATCGAAGCATTCGGCCGCGCCATGCCGGCGCTGGCGGCGGCAACACGTGTCTGGCGCGACTTCTTTCCCAACCGGGAAGAGGTCTACAAGTTCGGCTACAAGAGCATGAAGCAAGGCTGGGCCAAGGCCAGGTGAGCGTCGTCTACGTCATCGGCACCCTTGACACCAAGGAGGCCGAACTCCGCTACGCGGTGGAACGTGTCCGCGCTGCTGGCGCCAAGGCCGTGCTGGTCGACATCTCGACCACACCAAGCACCGCTTCCGCGGATGTCGGCGCAGCCACGGTGGCACGGCATCATCCCAACGGGGCCGATGCCGTACTGGGGCATTCGGATCGCGGCAGGGCCGTCACGACCATGTCCGAGGCCCTGACGGCTTTCCTGACGTCACGCCAGAATATCGGCGCCGTGCTGGGGCTCGGCGGCGGGGGCAACACCTCGATGGTGACAGCAGCGATGCGTGCCTTGCCCATCGGCACTCCCAAACTGATGGTCTCGACCATGGCCTCGGGAAACGTGGCAGCCTATGTCGGTCCCACGGACATCGCGATGATGCATGCGGTGGCCGACATCGCAGGTCTAAATGCCATTACCCGCAAGGTTATCGGCAATGCCGCCCATGCCGCTGCTGGAATGGCACTGAATGCCATTCCCGAAGCGAAGGACGGACGGCCAGCCGTTGGCCTTACGATGTTTGGTGTCACGACCACATGCATTGCCCAGATCCGCCATCAGCTGGACGAGAACTGCGAGTGCTTCGTCTTTCATGCAACCGGGACCGGTGGGCAGTGCATGGAGAAACTCGTCGATTCCGGACTGATCACCGGCCTGCTTGACATCACCACAACGGAGGTTGCCGACCATCTCTGTGGAGGCGTTCTCGCATGTACGGACGACCGTTTCGGCGCCGTGATTCGAAGACGAGTTCCTTATGTCGGATCGGTGGGCGCGCTGGACATGGTGAACTTCGGCGGCCTCGACACGGTCCCTGCCCCGTTTCGCAATCGCAAACTCCATGTTCACAACGCCCAGGTCACGCTGATGCGCACCACGCCCGGGGAGAATCGTGCCGTCGGCCGTTGGATCGTGGAAAGGCTTAACCGCATGGAGGGTCCGGTGCGTTTCCTTCTCCCTCTGGGCGGAGTGTCGGCGCTGGATGCTGCCGGAAAGCCCTTCCACGACCCGGAAGCCGATGGAGCGCTGTTCGATGCCATACGGTCCGGCTGGCAGGCTGCCCCACATCGCCAACTAATCGAAGTCGACGCCCACATCAGTGACCCGGCCTTCGCCGAGACCGCCGTCAAAGCATTTCGTGACATCTTCTAAGGAGTTCTCATGGCCCGCGCCTATGCCAGCATCATCCTGAAGGCTCCTGTCGAAACCGTCTGGAGTCTCGTGCGCGACTTCAATGGCCTTCCGTCCTGGGCACCTGCGATCGCAAAGTCAAAGATCGAAGGCAGTCTCGATGCAGACGTGGTGGGCTGCATCCGATCATTTCATACGCATGATGGAGCCCACATCCGAGAACGGCTGCTGAGCCTGGATGATGCGCGCTACACCTTCACCTACAACTTCGAGAAACCCGCGTTCCCGGTGAAGAATTACGTCGCCACCTTGCGTCTCTATCCGGTGACCCACACCGACCGGACTTTCGCCGAATGGTCCGCGACCTTCGACGAGGCTCCGGAAGACGAAGGCAAGTACGAACGGCATATCTCCAACGCCGTTTTCGCCGCGAATTTCCGCAGTCTCGCCAGGATCCTTCGTGATCGGAAACCTGCCAGGCCCGAGGGTGCGGTGCGCTGGAAGGGCTACCAGCCAAACAAGGTCTGGACGTCCCGCGTGATCAAGGCGCCGGTGGAAGAGGTCTGGGCCATCATGCGCGATTTCTCCGGCATGGGAGCCTGGCATGAGGAGATCACCCGCATGCACATGCTGAAGAAGGCGCGGTCCGACAAGGTGGGCGGCGTCCGCGATTTCTATTTCGGCGAGGGCCATCTGAACGAGGAACTGCTGCATCTCTGCGACATCACGCGCAGCTTCAGCTATCGCATCACACAGTGCGAGATTCCCTGGATCAACTACGTGTCGGGCCCCCGCCTCTGGCCCGTGACTGCCGACGACAGCACTTTCGGGGTTTGGACCGGAGACTGGACGGCAAGCCCTCAGGATGATCTTGTCCTCATTCCGCGGACGGAAGAAAACGTCTATCAGAGGGCCTTCGCAACGCTGGAGAAGAACTTCTTTGGCAAGACGAAGACATAGAACGGGAGAAATTTGATGGCGGATTGGCAGAAGCGCTTCAGCCTAGAGGGCAAGCGGGCGCTGGTGACCGGCGCAACAAAGGGAATCGGCTTCGAAACCTGCAAGGTCCTGGCGGATGCCGGCGCCGACATCGCTGCAGTCGGGCGTGACAAGGCTGGGCTTGCGGATGTCGCAGCGGTCGTCACGTCAATTGGCCGCCGCTGCGTCACCATTGCGGCCGACATGGCGACTGTCGACGGTCCCGTGACGGCTGCGAAGGAGGCCTTGGCTGCTTTCGGCACCATCGACATTCTGGTGAACAATGCCGGGATCGCGCTGATCGATCCCCTGCTGGATGCCACAGTCGCAGACTGGGACATGACCATGGCCGTGAACCTGCGCGCTCCCTTTCTTCTGGCCCGCGAAATCGTCCCGGGCATGATTGCCCAGAAACGTGGCAAGATCGTCAATGTGTCGTCGCAGGCGGGCGTCGTGGGACTGGAGGCGCACGGCGCCTATTGCGCGTCCAAGGGCGGCCTGAACATGCTCACCAAGGTCATGACGGTGGAATGGGCCCGGCACAACATCCAGATCAATTCGGTCTGCCCGACGGTGATCCTGACGCCCATGGGCGAGAAGGTATGGGGCGAGCCGGCCAAGGGCGATCCCATGCTGGCCAAAATTCCGGCAAATCGATTTGGAAAACCGGTCGAGGTGGCCGACATGATCCTCTATCTTGCGTCCTCAGCGTCAGATCTCGTTTGCGGCCAGGACATGTTGATCGACGGCGGATACACGGCCGTTTGAACAGGCCCCCGACACCTAACGCGGCCGGAAGCCTAGTTCTCAGGGCGGCGAAGCCGAACGACAGCGCCGCCATCGCAAGAGTGTTCTCGCCGTCGTTGCGATTGCTGAGTTTTCTCCCGTCGCTCGACAGCGTCGAAGAGGACAGATGGTTCATTGAGAATGTCATCCTGGCTGAGGCAACAGTGATCGTGGTGACCAGCGAGGACGTTGTGGTAGCGTTTCTTGCGCGGCAGGGTGAAGAAATCAGGCTGTTGCACACCCATCCCGACTTCATCGGACGGGGAGCCGGCGGACTGCTGATCGAGCACGCCAAGTCTTGCGCGACAAAGCTGCTAGAACTCTGGTGTTTTCAAAAGAACACGGGTGCGCGCCGATTCTACGAACGTCATGGTTTCCGACCGACCCTGTTCACCGATGGCAGCCGAAATGAGGAAAAGGAACCGGACATTCTTTATCGATGGGAACGCAAAGAACCGATGGAATGACTCAATACGTGGCCCGGCCGCCCGAGACATCGAAGACGGCGCCGGTCGAGAAGGAGCACTCCTCGCTGGCCAGCCAGCAGACCAGGCTTGCCACTTCGTCCACCTTGCCAAGGCGGCCCATCGGGATCTTCGACAGCATGAAGTCGATGTGGCTCTGCGGGATCTGGTCGAAGATCGGCGTGCGGACCGCCGCCGGCGTCACGCTGTTGACGGTGATGTTGGTCTTGGCCAGTTCCTTGGCGAGTGACTTGGTGAAGCCGATGACCGCCGCCTTGGACGCTGAATAGGCCGAGGCGTTTGGATTACCCTCCTTGCCGGCAATCGAGGCGATGTTGACGATGCGGCCGTAGTTCTGGGCCATCATGTGCGGCACCACGGCGCGGTTCGTGAAGAACGTACCGTTGAGGTTGATGGCGACGGTGCGGTGCCAATCCTCAAGCTTGAGATCGACCACGGTGGCGGTCGGTCCGGCGATACCGGCACTGTTGACGAGGATGTCGATCCCGCCGAGTTGCCTCACCGTCTCGGCAGCAGCGGCCTGAACCGACTCGTGGTTCGAGATGTCGGTCTTGATGCCGCCCTGCATGTCCCAGACCGCAACCCTGCCGCCCTCGGCCTGAATGCGCTTCGCAACAGCCTCGCCGATCCCTGACAATCCGCCGGTGACAACAGCCCGCCTGCCTGCAAATCTCATGACTTGATCTTCCAGTTCTTCATTGCCCTGAGCGTATCTTCAAAGGACACTATCCCCGCATCCGAGCCGAGGCCAGTGGCCACAAGGCCCGCCGAGGTTTGCGCGAAACGCAGGGCCGTTTCGGTGTCCATCTTGTGGTGCAGCGCAGCAATGAAACCGGCATCGAAGGCGTCGCCGCAACCAGTCGTATCGACCACCGTGATGTCGTAGGCGCGGGATGCCAGGCGCGTGCCGTCCCTGTGGGCGTAGAAAGCGCCCTCCCCGCCAAGCGTGAAGACACAGCAGCTTGCTCCCTTGTCGAGGTAGAACTTCGCGCAATCCTCGGCCGTCTTCTGCCCGGACATGTCCTTTGCCTCTTCAATGGAAGGCATGAAATAGTCGATGTAGGGCAAGAGCGGCGCCACAATTCCCAATGTCTCTGCGCTGGCGGCGATCAGGTCGAAGGTGACAGTCCGGCCCCGCGACTTGGCTTCCCTCAGAAGGGCGACACTCGCGGGTCCATCAAGTTTCTTCAGCAAGCCCGTACCGCCAAGATGAATGATCGGCGCATCGAAGACCTGGTCGTACATCGACGGCGACACGTCAAAATGATCGGAGGCACCCCTGACATGGAGCGCGGGGCGATCACCATTGGGCCGCACGTTGAGGATGGTTGCCGAAGTGGGAACACTCCTCAGCCGCTGCATGGCAGAGGTGTCGATGCCATGCTTTTGCATCGTGAGGAGAACCCAGTCGGCCTTCTCGTCATCGCCCACGGCGCCCACGGCAAGGCTCCTGAGGCCCAGCTTTGCGGTGTCGACAACGGTTCCGCCTGCTGTCCCGGCAACCGTCAAACGGATCTCCTCGATGAAATCGACATTCCCCCGGTCGGGAATGCGGGCCACCGGCCAGCCCAGCACATCGAGGATGTAGAGACCTATGACCGAAACGTCATAGCGCATCTTATCTGGCACTCTTCACTCGCACAGTGATGGCAACGGCGAGCGCCGCCGCGACTGCTGCGATGTACCATACGAGAGGCTGAAGGTAGAACGGCTTGGTGGCCAGCTGCACCTTGCCGGCTGTCGTGTTGGGATCGGGCGGCTTGAGGAAGAACACCCCGTAGAGATGCGCCGCCGCGATGGAGATCAGCAAGACGATACAGAAGATCATCGCCACAATCATGGCGACATTGATGACCGAGCTGACGGGCACGCCGGGTCGGGCCAAGGGCAGCAGGTTGTTGATGAGTCCGGCAAGAACAACCAGTCCGCTGCCGATGGCGAAAAGCTTGAGGCTGAAGGGTTGAAAGATCAGGAGAAGGGCAAAGATACCCAGTCCAATGATGAAATACTCTAGGCGCAGGGCGCCTCGTGGGGTCATGCCCGCATCCCTCATGCGCGCACCGCCTTTCCGTCTTCCCCAAAGAAGTGAGTCTGCCTGGGATCGGGCCGAAGATGCAAGGTTTCACCGCCCTTTACCCGCATCTCCCGCGGGACGACGACACGGATGTCATCGCCGATCTTGGTGCGAGCATGGATCAGTGTTTCCGCCCCCATCGGTTCGATCAGCTCGGCCTGGGCCATGATCGTGTCGGCCGAAGCCCTGTCCACCGCCGAGAAGGCCCGGGGACGGATGCCGATCTTGACCTTCGAAGGTTTGAGACCGGACACTGCCGGATCGGCCGCGATCTTGAGCGGACTCCCGGCCAGTTCAACGGTGGCCTGTCCGGCAGCGAATGACTTGAGATCGGCATCGACGATATTCATCTGAGGCGTGCCGATAAAGCTGGCAACGAAGACATTCGCCGGCTTGGCAAAGACGTCGTGCGGTGTTCCCACCTGTTCGATGATGCCATCGCGCATGATGGCGATGCGATCGGCCATTGTCAGGGCTTCAAGCTGGTCATGTGTCACGATGACCGTTGCCTTCGAAAGGCCCGAGAGAACCTCCTTGATCTGCCCACGCATCGAGTGCCGCAATTCGACGTCAAGTCGCGAGAGCGGTTCGTCGAAGAGAAAGCAGCTGGGATCACGCACGATGGCGCGCGCCACCGCGATGCGCTGCTTCTCGCCTTCCGAAACCTGGCCGGGCATCCGGTCAAGCACCTCGGTCAGATGAAGGATCGCGGCCACCTTCATCACGCGCGCATCGAGTTCGGACTTCGACAGATTCTCGTAGTGGAGCGGCATCGCGATATTCTCGCCCACCGTCAGCGCCGGATAGAGCGCATAAAACTGGAACACCATGGCAATGTTCCGCTTCTCCGGCGTCAGATCGTTGACGCGCTGCCCACCGATGATCACATCGCCGGAGGTAGCGCGTTCGAGACCCGCGATCATGCGCAGCGTCGTGGTCTTGCCGCAGCCAGACGGACCGAGCAGGCAAACCACCTCGCCCGCACCCACGGCCAGGTCCGCATCGCGGACCGCGACGAAATCGCCGAAGCGCTTGGTGACCTTTCTGATTTCAATCGTCGACATGTCAGCGCTTTACCGTTCCGAAGGTGACACCCCGCAGAAGATGGTCCTGCAGGAAGAAGGTGACAAGGAAGACAGGTATTAGGAAGAGCGTCTCGATCGCTGCCAGCAGCGTCCAGTCCGTCCCACGTCCGCCGGAAGATACGGCCTGGTTCATGGCGACGGGGACGGTGCGCGTATCCGGCCCCGAGAGGAGCAGCGCGAAGAGGAACTCGTTCCAGGTGAGGATGAGGCCGAAGACAAAGGTCGCAGCCAGACCCGCAACAACCTGTGGCAGGCAGATCTTGAAGAAGACCTTCACATCGGAGGACCCGTCGATGCGCGCGGCATCTTCGACGTCCGTCGACAGCTCGTCGAAGAAACTCTTCATCATCCAGATGGTGAAGGCCAGATTGAAGGCGGTGTACAGGAGGATGATGCCGATATAGGACCCCGACAGTCCGGCGACACGGAACATCAGGATCACCGGAATGATCACGACGATGGCCGGCAGCATGCGGGTGGTCAGGATGATGAAGAGATACGTGTCATTGCCCTTGAGCGGATAGCGCGAGAAACCGAATGCCGCCAGCGTGCCGATCACCAGGGCGAGCAGCACGGACACGGTGGCGATCACGATGGAGTTGAAGAAATAGCGGTCGAAGCCCGTGGGTTCCGGCGCCCCCCCGGTTGTCATCGACCGCGAGAAGACGGATGTGAAGTTCTCCAGCGTCGGGGAGAACACATAGGCATCCGGGATCAGTCCGAAGATCGAGGTGGGAGACAGCGTCGGCGGCACCGACAGGGCCATGTCCTGCGGCTTGATGGCCGTGAAGATGATGAACAACACCGGCAGGAAGTAGATAAAGGAGACAATGGCAACGACGAGGGTCCGTCCCCAGCCGGCTTCGCCGACGCCGCTGGCCTTGCGAAGCCCGAGTCTTTCAAGGAATGGAATGGCAGATGACATGGATCAGGTTCCTTGGCTCCGGCGGTTCGCCATGTAGAGGTAGAGATTGGTGAGCACGATCACCATGAAGAGCATGAGGTAAGAGATCGCTGCACCCTCGCTCGTCTTGTTCTGCTCGTTTGCAATGCGGATCAGGTGATAGGAGATGGTCATCGTGTCGTTGCCGCCCTTGGTCAGCAAAATCACGAGGTCGGCCAGCTTGAAGGCCTCGATGGTGCGGAACAGCAGCGCCAGCATCAGCAGGCCACGGATATAGGGGAAGGTGATGTTCCAGAAGCGCCGCCAGGCGGAGACGCGATCGATGGCGGCGGCCTCATAAAGGTACTTCGGTACGGATACCAGCCCGGCCAGCACCAGCAGCATGACGAAGGGTGACCACATCCACGCATCGGCGAAGACGATGCCGGCGACCGCACCTACCTTGTTGTCCATGAGGATGAACTGCTCGCCGGTGATGTGTCCCATCACGTAACTGAGGATGCCGAAGGTTGGGTCGTAATAGTATGTGAAGAAGACGCCCGATGCGACGACGGAGAGCATCATCGGTGTGAGCACGAGAATGAGGAGGTACTTGCGAAGTGGAAACTGCTTGGCAAAGAGCATGGCCAGCAGAAAGCCGACGATCATCTGTGCCGAAACCGTAAAGACCACGAACATCGCCGTATTGATCAGCGCGTTCCAGTTCGCTTCTGCGGCCAGATCATTGGTCAACACCTTGATGTAGTTGTGGAGCCCGATGAAACGTATCGACTGCTGATTGGACTGGTAGGCGAAGAATGAAAGACCCAGCGACCAGAGCAGCGGAAAGATGTTCATGACAAAGAGCACGGCAATGGCCGGCGCCACCAGAAGGCCACCATAGTAGCGGCGGCGATAGGCGTTGACCACGAAGGCGGCAGCAACAAGCGCCATCATGGCTCCAACGATCCAGAAGGACGCCGAAGCCGGAAGCAGGACGGCCGCCAGAATAGAGGCGATCAAGCCCACGACGATGGCAAGCTTCCAATTGTCTGGCGCGACGCTGAAGAACGACGGTGGCTGCTGAGCTGCTGCGAGCGTATTCATGTCGTGAGGAACATCCGATCTAGACAAGAAAGGAGACGCGCGGGGCGTTTCCCGCGCGTCTCGGCTTCACGTGTCGCTGTTACTGGATCAGCCCCGCCTCGGTCAGCAGGTTCTGCTGGAACTTGGCGATGTTATCCAAGGTCGTCTTGGCATCCTGCTTGCCGGTAATGGCAAGGTCGAACTGGTCCTGCTGCTGGGTGAGCAGTTCGAAGAACTGCGGAACGTGCCAGACGTCCTTCTGCCAGTCGAGCTGAGGAGCCCAGGCGCGGTTCCAGGGACGATAGGTCACGTACTTCGGATCCTCATAAACCGCCTTGATGGCAGACTGACCGCCACCAGCCGCGAACTGATGCTGGATCTCGGGCGACAACCACCACTTTACGAACTCGACGGCTTCCTTGATCTGTGCGTCGGTCGTCCAGGTTGTCAGCACGAAGGGCTGACCGCCGATGTTCGACCAGCGGATCATCTTGCCGTCCGGACCCATGGTGCCCGGCATCTGGCCGAAGACCAGCTTGTCGGAAACCTTGGAGGTCTTGGGATCCAGCGAGGCTTCGCCCAGGCCGATCCAGTTGATGTTCATGGCCACCTTGCCTTCGCGGAACAGCTCGTCCGACTTGAAGATGTCCATGGTGCCGGTCTTGGCCACCGGCGGCATGTACTGGATCAGGCTCAGGTACTTCTCGAGCGCGGCGACAGCTTCCGGCGAGTTGACAACGCCTTCGGCCTGTCCGTTCGGAACCTGGGTTTCGTCCCAGGTGTTTCCGCCCATCTGCCAAATGAAGCCGTTGATCTGCATCGACGAGAAGTCATAGCCCTTGCCCGCCTGATAGGCGATTCCATAGAAGTCGTCTTCAGCCGGCGCGCCGGCGAGCATGTCGCCCTTCTTGCGCTGGAAGAATTCACCGACGTTCTTGAAGTCATCCCAGGTCATGGCATCGAGTTCTTCGCCCGTGCAGGGCAGCTTCTTGCCATACTTGGCCTGGAAGTTCTTCTGCTCTTCTTCGTGGCAAATGATGTCCTTGCGGGCGAAGTTCACCAGCACGTCAGGGAACTGCGGGAATCCGTAGTAGTTCTCCGACTTGTGCGGGTAGGTCGCATAGGCGTTCAGCGGATTCGGATGGATCGACTTGAAGGTCGCCATGAAATCCGGATCGGCCTCGAGCAGGTCGTTGATCTTCCGGAAGTAGCCGCCTTCAACAAAGGCGCCGAGCCACTGCGAATCCGAAACGATGAAGTTGTACTTCTGTTCGCCCGAGGTGAGCGAAGCGTTCACACGCGTGTAGAAGTCGGGCCACGGAATGAAGTCGACGTCGAGCTTCACGGTATTGCCGGATTTCGGCTTGTACTGTTCGTCGAAGAACTTCTTCATGATGCGGGTGGGCGGCCAGTCAGGCACAGCCATCGTCAAGGTCACCTCCTCGGCAGAGGCATAGGTTGCGCCTCCCACCAGCAGAGTGGCTGCGAAGCTTGCGGCTGTCGCGAACCCTTTCATTTTCGTCATCACGGTCATTAGGTTTCCTCCCATGTTTACCGGATTGCTTCAGGACGCATTCGTCAGGTCATGACCTGGCCGCTTGCGGCGCGGAAGATGTGGATTCTACTCGGATCGAACGAGATCTTGGCCGGTTGCCCCGGCTCCATGCTATTGGCGCTGGCCTCAGGCAAGACCATGCGCAGGGTTTCCCCGCCAGCTTCCACTGAGACGATCGTGATATCGCCCAGCGGTTCCAGCATATGCACCTTGGCGGCGATCACGGCATCGCCCTTGCCCGCCAGGCGGATGTCATTCGGACGTATGCCGACAAGCGCTTGCTCGCCGGCGTTGGCGCCCTTGAGCTTGTGCGGTGCTGCCAGCTTGCCGACCGGCGTATCGATCGATTTCCCATCGGCCGAGACGACCGCCTTCAGCATGTTCATGTGCGGCGAGCCGATCTTGCCGGCGACGTAGGTGTCCCTCGGAGATTCGTAGAGCTCGTCGGGCGTACCGCGCTGGACAACGGCGCCATCCCGCATCACCGCGATCTCCTCACCCATCGAAAGGGCTTCGAGTTCGTCTGGCGTTGCATAAACGATGGTCATTCCGAACTGACGATGAAGGCGTTTCAATTCGGCGCGCATGTCGTGGCGCAACTTGGCGTCGAGGTTGGTCAAGGGCTCGTCGAGCAAGAGGATGCGAGGCCTGCGAATCAGAGAGCGCCCCAGCGCAACGCGCTGCTGTTCGCCGCCCGAGAGCGTATTGGGCTTGCGCTCGAGCCGCTTGGTGAGTTTCAGCATCTCTGCCGTTTCCTTCACCCGCCGGTCGATCTCCTCGCGCGCTACCTTTTCCTCGCGCAGTGGATAGGCGAAGTTTTCGTACACCGTGAGATGCGGATAGAGCGCGAAGGACTGGAAAACCATCGACACGCCACGGCCTGCGATCGGCGCCGTCGTCACGTCCCTGCCGAAAATCTCCAGTCGACCGGAATCGGTCTGCACGAGGCCTGCGATCGTTCGAAGTGCGGTGGTCTTTCCCACAGAACTCGGTCCGAAGAGCACGAAGAAGCGCCCTTCCGCGACATCGAAAGAAAGGTTGTGCAGCGCGCGCACGTTGCCATAGGATTTCGAGATCCCGTCAAGACGCAATGCGTGGCTGCTGCTTCCTGTCATTCCCATTTCCTGTCGCCGGCCATTGAGGCTCTGATCCCGGCCTCAGACTATCCTGTCTCTCACGATTTGCAAGACGCCCATCACGTTAAATCTGGACGGAAATCCGCCCAATAATCAGGCATATGGCTCAGCCCTTCGCGTTTTCCCATTGCCCGGTGCGCGCCGACTTGAGAACCGCGTCCGTCACCAGATCGGTTGCCAGCGCATCGCGGAAGGTCGGTGCAGCCGACTGCCCCCCGCTCACCGCTTCAAGGAAATCTGCAACCTGATGTATGAAGGTGTGTTCATAGCCGATCTGCAATCCGGGCACCCACCACTTGTTCATGTAGGGGTGGTCGCCATCGGTGATGTGAACCGAGCGCCAGCCGCGCGTGCGTCCCTCGTCGCGGTGATCGAAGTACTGGAGCCTATGAAGGTCATGCAGGTCCCAGAAGATCGAGGCGTGCTCGCCATTGATCTCGAAGGTGTAGAGCGCCTTGTGGCCACGCGCGTAGCGCGTTGCCTCGAAGCTCGCCAGAGAGCCATTGTCGAAGCGCGCCAGGAAAAGGCTGGCGTCATCGATGCCCACCTTCTCGGTCTTGCCGGTGATGTTGTGATGACGTTCCTTGATGAAGGTCTCGGTCATGCCCGAAACCTTGTCGATACCGCCATTGAGCCAGAGCGCCGTATCGATACAATGAGCAAGAAGGTCGCCGGTCACGCCGCTGCCGGCAACGCCCACGTCGAGGCGCCACAGGCCCTGGCCCCCCTGCGGCAAATCCTTCGAGATCGTCCAGTCCTGAAGAAATTTCGCGCGGTAGTGGAAGATCCGTCCAAGCCGGCCCTCATCGATCAGTTGCTTGGCCAGCGTGACGGCCGGAACCCTGCGGTAATTGTACCAGACCATGTTGGGCACGCCCGCCTTCTCGACGGCTTCAACCATCTTCCGGCTCTCGGCCGCGTTGCGGCCCAGCGGCTTTTCGCACATCACCATCTTGCCCGCGGCGGCAGCGGCGACGGCAATCTCGAGGTGGGTGTCGTTCGGACTCGCGATGTCAATCAGGTCGATCGACTTGTCCTCGACCAGCCGGCGCCAGTCCGTAACACTTGAGTCATAACCCCATTGATCGGCAAAGGCCTTGGCCTTGTCGGCACTGCGCGCACAGATCGTTTTCAGAACGGGTTGATAAGGCAGTTCGAAGAAGTGGCCGACCTGGGAAAATGCATTGGAGTGGGTCCGGCCCATGAAGCCATAGCCCACCATGCCGACATTGATCTTCTTCTTTGCCATCACGCCACCCACCCATGCTTGTCGCGAACCTTGATCATGGCCGCGAGAATGTCATTCCAGGTTTGCTGCTTCAGCATGACCTCGTTGGGGAACATGCAGCCATCCCAGCAGATGTGGCGGAAGGCCTTGACCAATTCGCCATTGCCGTCGCGCAGCCAGTAGCCGGCGTGCTTGGTGATATCCAGCTTGCCATTCCTGTCGGTCACCATGCAGTGGCGCCCGGTCTTGTCGTGATAGCCAAGCCCCTTCACCGTACCGTCGTTCTGGGCCACGTGGAAATCGATTGTCCAGGGCCGCAGCGCGTCAGTCATCTTTTTCAGCGCTTCGTCCAGCGTCTTCTTGCTCTTCCAGTCGAACTTCGCCGGCAGCAAGCGGGCCTTGGGTGCATTGTAGCCCATGGTATAGAGCAGCGTATGAGCCATGTCGGCCTGAAAGCCGATGGTCTGGGGACGGTCAGTCTCTTCGAGCGTGTCGATCATGGCCTTCCAGGAGTGCATGCCCCCCCAGCAGATTTCGCCTTCGGCGGCGAGCCGCTCGCCGAAATCCGCCGCAACACTGCAGGCCTCGCGAAAGGTCTTGGCGATCTTCTTGGTATTACCCGCGGGGTCCTTCGCCCACTCGCCCGGGCTCGCGGCGGAATCGATGCGAATTACGCCGTAGCTGCGCACGCCCAGGGCGCGCAATCGCGCACCGAGTTTGCAGGACTTCTCGACATTGGCAACGAACTTCTTGCGGTCGGCGGCCGAGCCCATCGCCGATCCACCGCCGACCGGAGGCCAGACCGGTGCCACGATTGAACCGATCATCAGGTTGTGCCTCTGGACCTTTTCGGCAAGCCGCTTCACCTCGTCGTCGGTGAAATCGATGTTTGTGTGCGGGGCGGCGTGGAAGATGTCGATCCCGTCGAACCTTGTACCATTCACGCTCGCCTTGGCGGTCAGATCGATCATGGTGTCGAGATCGATGGGCGGCTCCGACTCGGACCCCTTGCCAACCAGTCCTGGCCACATCGCATTGTGAAGTCTGGGGAAATTGTTTGTTCCTGCCATTGGGTCCTCCAGCATCTTTATGATTTTAGGAAATGATAAGCGGATTTCACCCTTGCTGTCTAGAACTGTTATATTAGTATCACAGTTATGTCCCTTGATCTGTCCTCAGCCAGACTCGACCGCACGCGGCCCCTCCGGGACCAGATTTATCCCATCGTGAAGATGCTCATCCTTACAGGAGCCATTCGGCCTGGTGACATCATTGACGAAAAAAACATTGCCGCCCAGTTGAACGTCTCCCGGACACCTGTTCGCGAGGCGGTGAAGCGCCTGAGCGACGAGCATCTCGTCGAAGTGATCGCACAGTCCGCGACCCGCGCCGTCCGAATCGACCGCAACGAGATCTGGCAATCCTATCTGACGCGCCGTGCGCTCGAGATGGAGAGCGCGGCCCAGGCGGCTCCCCTGATGACGCAGGATCAC
The DNA here is from genome assembly GCA_041739715.1 of Aestuariivirga sp. Lineage (GTDB taxonomy): Bacteria > Pseudomonadota > Alphaproteobacteria > Rhizobiales > Aestuariivirgaceae > Aestuariivirga. Next base: position 402 of record JBGSNJ010000372.1, on the reverse strand, counting down.
GCCGACAGGCTATCCGAGATTCTCATGCAGCACGCCCGCGCCGTGGAGCGGCGACACTTCATCGAGGCGATCGAACAGGACGATCTGTTCCACCGGGCCATCACGGAGGTGAGCAGCCTTCCCCGCATGTGGCAGATGATCGAGATCTCGAAGGCCCAGCTGGACCGCTGCCGGCACCTTATGCTGCCGCGGGCAGGACAGGCCGAGGCCACGCTCGAGCAGCATCGCGAAATCATCCGTGCACTGAACACACATGACCCGGAAAGAGCGAGGCTGGCGATGCGCGCGCACCTTGATGCGGCCTACAAAAGCACGGAAACGGTCCTGGACGGTCCGGGGCTCGGCTGAGCCGGCTACTTCAACCGCATCATCACGAGAACAAGTCCAAGTGCGGCCACCTGC
>JBGSNJ010000343.1:0-1506 GCA_041739715.1 Aestuariivirga sp. | reverse complement strand
GCGGCGGCAACGGCGTCGAGCCGGCCGTCGGCCAGGCGGTGCAAGCCGGGCTCGGTGATGTCGATGCGGCCGGTCCACATGCCGGGCGATGTCTCGGAAAGTTCAACCGTCTCGGTTTCTCCAGATGGCAGGGTCACTGTCACCGGATCGGCCTTGTCCGCCATGGTCTGGCGCTCGATGATCAGCTGACTGCCCTGCTGGCTGGCCGACAGCGCCTCTTCTTCAAGATCGGGCTCTTCCATCAGCCAGTGGGCAATGCGGCGCATGAGTTCGCTCTGCGGTCCGCCGCCCTCGAAGCCCCGCGACCACAGCCAGCCCTGATCCGACAGCATCTGGGCCACGCGGCCTTCGCCGGCATGCGAGAGCACCAGCAGCGGCTTGCCGTCATCGCCCGACATGATCACGTCACCGGCCGCACTGCTGGTGCCGACAAGGCGGAACCAGCGGCCCCAGCTGGGCGTCTCGCCGCTGCTCTGCGGCAGGTTGCGGGTCACGGGATGCTTGCGGCCGGCTTCCGTCAGCTGCGGCGTGAAGGCACCCTCGATGATCTCTCCCGACGGCGGCGCGGCAATGATGTCGGCCAGAGGCGTTGCATAGAGTCCGTCCTCGCTTGCAAAGTCGGGGCCGGAAGAGATCAGCACCGCTCCGCCCTCCTGCACATAGCGCGCGACATTGCCCAGATAGGCCGCAGGCAGAATCGCCTGGCGGCGGTAGCGGTCGAAGATCACGAGATCGAACTCGTCGAGCTTGTCGACGAAGAGTTCGCGCGTCGGAAACGCGATCAGCGCCAGTTCCTTGACCGGCGTGCCGTCCTGTTTTTCCGGCGGGCGGAGGATGGTGAAATGCACCAGGTCGACCGACGCATCGGCCTTGAGCAGGTTGCGCCAGGCACGTTCGCCGGGATGCGGCTCGCCGGATACCAGCAACACGCGCAGCCGGTCGCGTATGCCCTCGATCACGCTGATGGCGCGGTTGTTCTGTGTCGAGATTTCGCCTTCGAGCGGCGGCACGCTGATCTCGGCGATGTTCTGCCCGCCATGGCCCACCGTGACCGTCACCTCGTTCGAAGCGCCCGGCGTGACGGAGAGGGATTGCGGCGGCGCATTGCCAAAGCGCAGCGTGACGTCCACAGGCGCGTTCTCGCCATTCACTTCGTCAACGCGAAACTGGAGGGTCTGTTCGTTGCCGACGATGCCGAAGCGCGGGCTGCGCTCAATCACGACCTTGCGGTCGCGCTCGCTGCGCGAACCCGTGAGCAGTCCGTGCAGGGGAGCGGAAAGGCCGGATGCACCGGCTTCGGCGGGGGCGTCATGGATCTGGCCGTCGGTGACCATGATGGCACCGGCGAAGCGCTCTGGCGGAATGTCGGACAGTGCCCGGTTGAGGGCTTCGAAGGCCAGGGTGCCATCGTCCGAGGCGCTGACCCCGGAGCGCACGTCGACGACGCGCAGTTCGGTATTGCCAAGCCGCTGCACCGCGCTGCGCAGAGCCGCCTCGGCCGCGTCG
>JBGSNJ010000319.1:0-1740 GCA_041739715.1 Aestuariivirga sp. | reverse complement strand
TCAAGGCCGCCGAGGACCGGGTGATCGAGGCGCTGGCCGGCAAGGATGCCCGCGAGCAGACCCGCGAATTGTTCCGTGGCAAGCTGAAGCGGGGCGAGCTGGACGACACGGTGATCGAGTTGGAGGTGGCCGACAATTCCAACCCGTTCGGGGCGTTTGATCCCAATGGCCAGGGCCAGATGGGCATGATGAATCTGGGCGATCTGTTCGGCAAGCTGGGCGGGCGCAGCCAGAAGCGCAAGATGACGGTGGCGGAAAGCCATGACCTGCTGATCAGCGACGAGGCCGACAAGCTTTTGGACGACGAGGCGGTGAAAGCAGCGGCGCTGGAGGCGGTTCAGGAAAATGGCATTGTTTTCATTGATGAAATCGACAAGGTTTGCGCGCGCTCTGATACCCGTGGCGCCGATGTCAGCCGCGAGGGCGTGCAGCGCGATCTGCTGCCGCTGATCGAGGGCACCACGGTGTCGACCAAGCACGGAGCAGTGAAGACCGACCACATCCTCTTCATCGCCTCGGGCGCCTTCCACATCGCCAAGCCCTCCGACCTGCTGCCCGAGCTGCAGGGCCGCCTGCCGATCCGGGTCGAGCTGAAGGCCCTGGGCCGTGCCGATTTCGAGCGCATCCTGACCGAGCCGGAAGCAAGCCTATTGAAGCAGTATACGGCCCTGCTCGCCACCGAAGGCGTCACCCTCGACTTCACGCCCGACGGAATCGCCGCCATCGCGGCGATCGCCGCCGAGACCAATGCCAGCATTGAGAATATCGGGGCGCGCCGCCTGCAGACGGTGATGGAGCGGGTGCTCGACGAGGTGAGCTACGCCGCCACCGACCGGTCGGGCGAGACCGTGACCGTCGACAACGCTTATGTCGAGCAGCGGGTGGGCGATCTGGCCCGCAACGCCGATCTTTCCAAATTCATCCTTTGACGGATGATTTCGCGCGCCTGCGGTCGACCAGCGCCATGATGTCTTCCAGCGTCGCCTGATCGAGCTTGCCGATCTCGGCAGAGAGCCGGTTGGCCAGCTCGGTGGCCCGCGGCGACAGGCCGGCGGTGTCGATGGCGATGCGCGGATGCGAGATGCGGGCCAGATGCACCACCTCCTCGGCCTCGTCCCAGATGATGTTGAAGTGGGCGATGATGCGCTGGATCAGATGCCAGCTGGGGCGCCCGCGCTTGCCATGTTCCAACGCCGAGAGATAGGCGGGCGAAACGCCCACCGCCCCGGCCATGTCCTTGAGCGTCATGTTGCGCTCGGCCCGAAGCTTGCGCATACGGTCGCCGAAGGGCGTCATTGGGCGCTCCGTATGCGGCGCAGGCGCACATAGAAGGCGCCGCCACCGCCATGCTTGGGATGGGCCGGCTGATAGCCGGAAACCAGGCTGCGGAATTGTGCTTCGTGCAGCCAGTCCGCCAGCAGGCGGCGCAACCGTCCCTGGCGCTCGTCGGCATGGAAATGCGCCGTGCCATGAAGCGTATGACGCGCATAGGGCGAATCACCCTTGCCGGTGATGACCAGCGCCGTGCGCACGCCTTCGGCATGACACCGCGCGAGAAAGCGGTAGAGGCGTTCGCGCGCCACTTCGATGCCGCTGCCATGGAGATCGATGCGGCGCTCGATCTCGACGTTGCCTCGCAGAAGCTTCTGGGTCGTGCGCCGGTCGAGACCGGTGATCGGCGGCGGCTGGTGCGGAAGGTTGCGCGGCACATGCACGTGGGGCGCTGAGAGTCGCGGGGCG
>JBGSNJ010000315.1:0-1964 GCA_041739715.1 Aestuariivirga sp. | reverse complement strand
ACTCCGCCAGCGTCGATGCCTGGCTTGGCCTGGGCGCCGCGGCCTTGCGCAGCCGCCAGCCGGCACTGGCCATCGATTCGGCCGGCAAGGCAATCGCATTGGCGCCCGCCTCGGCTGACGCACATGTGATCGCCGCCTACGGCTTCTACCTTCAGGGAGACCTGCCGAAGGCAAGGGAGAGTGCCCGCCGGGCGCGCGAACTGGCGCCTGGCCTGCAGCTTCCGGCTGAACTCGACAGTCTGCTGAAGAATTAAAGCTTCGCCATCAGGGCTGATCTGCTTGACGTTGCGCTTGATTTGCGCCAAGCAAAACGCAACGCGATCAACATGCTTTGTGTAAACAAGGTATTTTTAGGCGGGGATAGACAATCGTGTGGCCGTGTGAAGGCCTTGCGGAACTGCCGATCAGCACGGCGAAAGCCTTGGTCAGCCATCTAGATCTGGAGCCACTTCGGCGAGATTGTCGAAATCCGGACAATCTCCGTCCAAGTTCTGTGTTCTATCGCCACAGAATTGACAGGTGGCCGGTAAGGCCTGAGGGAACGGGTTCGGGCGGGACCTCCTCAATCACAGGTAATGACAGGCAGTATGGCCAACAGCCAGCTCGCCGAGAGTATTGAACTGGGAGTTGCAGAGATGACGACGATGAAATCCATGATGGCGGCCCTGTTCGCAGGAACATTGCTTGCCGGAAGCTGCATGACTGCGACCAGCCATGCTCAAACCCAGGCGGCGGCGGTCGGCGCCGAAGCGGTGGACGAGGAGCCTGCACCTCTCAGTGCCGAGGAGATGGAAGTGCTCGTCGCGCGGATCGCGCTCTATCCTGACGAATTGATCGCTGTCATAACCGCGGCCTCGCTCTATCCCCTGCAGATCGTCGAAGCCCAGCGTTTCCTCGACGAAAGCAAGACGAAGAAGGATCTGAAGCCGAAGGAGACGTGGGACGGCAGCGTCGTTTCGCTTCTGAACTATCCCGAAGTCGTCAAGATGATGAGCGACGATCTCGACTGGACGCAGCTGCTTGGCGAAGCGATCGTCAACCAGCAGAAGGACGTGCTCGCGGCGATCCAGTTCCTGCGCGAGAAGGCTGTCGCCAACGGTGTCATCAAGTCCGACGACAAGGTGAAGGTCGTTAAGGAAAGCGACAACATCGTCATCCAGCCTGCGAGCACCGAAGTGATCTATGTCCCGCAGTATCCGCCGGAGATGCTCTATGAGCCGGACTACATCTACCGGCCCATCGCCTACTATCCCGATCCCTATCCCTACTACTACAGCCCGATCGCGCCGTTCTTCGCAGGCGCTGTGACAGGCGCCATATGGGCTGGCGTCGTCGACTGGGATGACGGCTTCTGGGGCGGGAATTGGGGTAATGACTGGGGCAACGACATCGACATTGATTGCAACAAGTGCATCATCGGTGGCGACTTCAACGGAAAGCTCGACATCAACAATGTCGACTGGAAGAACGTCGATCGCAGCAAGATCAAGTTCGACAAGAACCAGTTGAACAAGATCGACCGGTCGAAGGTCAAGAACAACGTCAAGAACAACGACCGCAACAAGATCACCAACAAGGCGGGTGACCTGAAGAAGAACCGGCCGACGACCCTGCCCGGCAAGGGCAACCGGCCGACCAAGGACGTGCGCGCCAGCACGCTCGAGGGCCTCAAGAAGCAGCCTGGCGCCAGGCCGGCGGACAAGATGGCACGGCCGGGACAGGGCGCCGGGGACAAGATGGCCAGGCCCGGACAGGGTGTGGCCAACAAGCGTCCCGAAGGCGGCAAGATCGACCGCCCGGTGGGCAAGCCCAAGCCCGCGGCGCGTCCGGACAACCGTCCGAAGACTCCCTCGCCGATGGGCGACATGAAGCGCGGCAAGAATGCCAAGTTTGATTCCAACCGCGGTGCCAAGTCCATGGGCGGCGGAGGCTACAAGCGGCCGAGCGGCGGCGGCGGCGGCCAG
>JBGSNJ010000313.1:0-5963 GCA_041739715.1 Aestuariivirga sp. | reverse complement strand
CGATGGTGCCGCGGTTGGCCGAAGCTGCCGCGGCTGAAAAGGGAACATGGTGAGGAAGACCCCAGAGGGGCCGAATCCATGGCTGCCCACGCAACTGTCAGCGGAGAGGCATCCTGCACATGCCACTGGCCGGAAGGCCGGGAAGGCGCAGGGGACCGGAGACCCGCGAAGCCAGGAGACCTGCCATCGCAAACCGGCGCACCCCTGCGCCAGACAACCAAGGACTGCACGATGGGTGCAGAAAGGACTTGAATCATGCATATCGAACCTGGCGTCGTCGACGGCGCAAAGATCGTTCTGAGCTATGCCACGGCAGCGGCTTCCTTCGGCCTTGCGGCCAAGATGGCCATGGACACCATCCGCAAGGACGGCGGAATGGCCGCCCTGCTGACCCGCTCTGTCATCACCACGGCGCTGGTCTTCTCATTCTTTGAATTGCTGCCGCATTACCCCGTCGGCGTGTCAGAGGTTCATTTGATCCTGGGATCGACACTCTTCCTCATCTTTGGCGCAGGCCCGGCAGCGATCGGCCTCGCTCTCGGCCTTCTGCTTCAGGGCGTGTTCCTTGCGCCCTTCGATCTCCCGCAGTATGGCATGAACGTCACGACCCTGCTGGTGCCGCTTTACGCCATCAGCCTTCTGGCCAAGCGCATCATTCCCGCGAACACGCCATACGTCGATCTGACCTACCGCCAGGCCCTTGCCCTGTCGACCAGCTATCAGGGCGGCATCGTCGCCTGGGTTGCCTTCTGGGCATTGTATGGCCACGGCTTCACGGCCGAGAACATCGGAAACATCCTTGCCTTCGGCGGCGCCTACATGCTGGTCATCCTGCTCGAGCCGCTGCTCGACCTGGCCGTTCTCGCCGGTGCCAAGACAATCCGTCAGCTGAAGAACTCGGTGCTGGTACAGCAGCGCGTCTATCAGGCGGCCTGAACACGATCATGGCGCGGCGGCTGTCTCGGCCGCCGCGCCTTCCCCATGTACCGCCGGACACCAGGCCGCCACGCGATGAGGCGGCCACGAACAACCATTTGTGACTTTAGGATCTCTCGCCATGAAATCTCGTGCCGCCATTGCCTTTGCCGCTGGTCAGCCGCTTGAGATCGTCGAGGTCGACGTGGAGGGGCCGAAGGCCGGCGAAGTCCTGGTCGAGATCAAGGCCACCGGCGTCTGCCATACGGACGATTTCACCATCTCAGGCGCCGATCCGGAGGGGCTGTTTCCGGCGATCATGGGCCATGAAGGCGCGGGTGTCGTGGTCGAGGTCGGGCCGGGCGTTACCTCGCTGAAGCCCGGCGACCACGTCATTCCGCTCTATACGCCGGAGTGCCGCGAGTGCGAGTACTGCCTGAACCCCAAGACCAACCTCTGCCAGAAGATCCGGGCGACCCAGGGCAAGGGGCTGATGCCAGACGGTACCTCGCGATTCTCCTACAAGGGCAAGCCCGTCCATCACTACATGGGCTGCTCCACCTTCTCGAATTACTCGGTGCTGCCCGAGATTGCGTTGGCCAAGGTCCGCAGCGACGCGCCCTTCGACAAGATCTGCTACATCGGTTGCGGCGTCACCACCGGCGTGGGCGCGGTGATCAACACGGCCAAGGTGGAGGTGGGTTCCAACTGCGTGGTCTTCGGACTGGGCGGCATTGGCCTCAACGTGATCCAGGGACTGCGGCTTGCCGGTGCCAGCATGATCGTGGGCGTCGATCTCAACGATGACCGCGAGGCCTGGGGCCGGCGCTTCGGCATGACCCACTTCGTCAACCCGTCGAAGGTGACGGGCAATCTCGTGGCGCATCTTGTCGAAATGACCGGCGGCGGCGCCGACTACACCTTCGAATGCATCGGCAACGTGAAGGTCATGCGCATCGCGCTCGAATGCGCGCACAAGGGCTGGGGCGAGTCGATCATCATCGGCGTGGCCGGCGCAGGGCAGGAGATCTCCACACGGCCCTTCCAGCTGGTTACCGGACGGTCATGGCGCGGCACTGCCTTCGGTGGCGCGCGGGGCCGCACCGACGTGCCGAAGATCGTCGACTGGTACATGAACGGCAGGATCGAGATCGATCCGATGATCACGCACATCCTGCCGCTCGAGAAGATCAACGAGGCCTTCGACCTCATGCATCAGGGCAAGTCGATCCGGTCGGTGATCACCTTCTGAGAATCAGATGCGTGCGCCTGACGCGCCGTCGAAGAGATAGACCCGATCGGGCGCGAAGGCGAAGGAGATGTCGCTGCCAATCTCCTGGCGGAAGTCGCGCGCGGCACGGGCCACCACCATCTGCGCGTCGTTGCGCGCGGCGGCAAGAGTCTGATCGCCGGTCGGCTCCAGCGTGAAGAGCGGCGCCGTGAAGTTGCCCTTCGACTTGGCGACGACGCTGACGTCCTCGGGACGGATGCCCAGCACCACGTTCTTGCGGCTTCCCTTGCCCGCCTTCGCGACATGCGTGCCGGGCGCGACGAATGTCCCATTCTCGAGGTCACCCTTGATCAGGTTCATCGGCGTGGATCCGATGAAGCCCGCCACGAAGATGTTCGCAGGATCGTTGTAGACCTCGTCGGGGGTGCCCAGCTGCTGGATCTTTCCCTTGTCCATGATGGCGATGCGGTCGGCCAGCGTCATGGCCTCGATCTGGTCATGAGTCACATAGACGGTCGTTGTCTGCAGCTTGCGCTGGATATGCTTGAGCTGGCCGCGCATGGACAGGCGCAGCTTGGCATCGAGGTTTGACAGCGGCTCGTCCATCAGAAAGACCTGCGGGTGGCGCACAACGGCGCGGGCCAGTGCCGCGCGCTGGCGCTGGCCGCCGGAGAGCGCCTTGGGCTTGCGGTCCAGCAATTCTCCGAGTTCCACGATGTCGGCGGCTTCACGCACCAGCCGGTCGTGCTGGTCCTTCGGGACACCCCGCATGCGCAGCGGAAAGCGGATGTTCTCGTAGATCGTCATGTTGGGGTAGAGCGCATAGCTCTGGAACACCATGGCCACGTCGCGGTCGCGCGCATCGACCTCATTCACCTTCTCGCCGTCAATGATGATGTTGCCCTCGGTCGGATCCTCCAGGCCCGCAATCATTCGCATGGTCGTGGTTTTGCCGCAGCCCGAGGGACCGAGGAAAACCATGAACTCCTTGTCGCGGATCTCGAGGTCGATCGCATCGACGCCTTTGATCGCACCCCAGGCCTTGGTGATCTTCTCCAGCGTAATCGACGCCATTCGCCCTCCCGGTCCACTTCCCCGGTTGCCGGGTTCGTTGCGCGATCAGTCCCATAGAACTGACACACTTTCAAGATTGGAGTCCATTTGTGTCAGATTTCTCGACAAAGGGAAGGCATCAGGACCACTAATTCTCTTGCTGCGCCGCAGAATTTTGTGCGTCGCACCATCGGTTGTCGTCGATGACCCTATGTTTACGATGCAATTCTGTATAATATTACTTATTGACTTACATGAGGTCAAAAGTATCTAATTGGCTTCAGAATTGGAGGCCCATATTCGGTGCCCGCTCATCCTCCGTTGTGTGGTCTGCGCCTGCCCCAAGAGCGCTTCCGGGATGCGCTGCCGACTGCGGCCGGTGGACAGTCATGGTGAAGGGACGCACGCACGTGAAGATGGATATCAAGGCCAATGTCCGGCCCTTCTACAGGCAGTTCAACGCCGACGCCCTGAAGCAGGCTCTCAAGCGCATGTATCTCATCCGCCGCTTCGAGGAGGGCGCGGAAGAAGCCTATATGCGCGGGCTCATCCACGGCACCATGCATCTCTCCATCGGTCAGGAGGCCTCGGCCGTCGGCGCCACCATGGCCTTGCGGCCCAGCGACTTCATCACCTCCACCCATCGGGGCCACGGTCACTGCATCGGCAAGGGCGCCGATCCCAAACTGATGTTCGCCGAGTTCTTCGGCAAGGAAGAAGGCTATTGCCGCGGACGCGGCGGCTCGATGCACATTGCCGATGTGGCGAGCGGCAATCTGGGCGCCAATGGCATCGTGGGCGGCGGCATACCCATCGCGGTCGGCGCCGCACTCTCGCTCAAGAAGCAGAAACGCGACAGCGTGGTGATCTGCTTCTTCGGCGATGGCGCCACCAATGAGGGCGCCTTCCACGAGGCCCTGAACATGGCGGCCATCTGGAAACTGCCGGTGATCTTCGTCTGCGAGAACAACAAGTACGGCATGTCGGTATCGACGGAGCGCTCGATGGCCGTGCCGAATGTCGCGGACCGCGCTTCGGCCTATGGCATGAAAGGCGTGATCGTCGACGGCAACGCCGTGGCCGATGTCGCGGAGGCCGTGCTTTCTGCCGCTGCCGATGCGCGCGCCGGCAAGGGACCTACGCTCATCGAGTGCAAGACCTATCGCACCCGCGGGCATTCGCGCAGCGACCGCAACCGCTACCGCACCAAGGAAGAGATCGAGGAGTGGAAGTCGCGCGACCCCATTCCGCTGTTCGAGGCCGACCTCCTGACCCATGACATTGCGACGCCGGACGAGATCACCGCAATCCGAGCGGAAGCCGAAGCCGAGATCGCCGCCGGAATCGAGTTTGCCCGCAACGGAACCGATCCCGATCCGGCAGACGTCACGCGCGATGTCTATTCGCCCGGATATGCCGCATGACCATCCGTGAACTGAGTTATGCCCAGGCCGTGCAGGAGGCCCTTGCGCAGGCGATGGAGAGCGACGACCGCGTCTTCCTGATGGGCGAGGACATCGGCATCTATGGTGGCGCTTTCCAGGTGACGGGCGACCTTGTGCACCGCTTCGGCGAAGACCGGGTGATGGATACGCCGATCTCGGAGCTTGGCGCCGCGGGTGTCGCGGTCGGGGCGGCGCTGGCGGGCAGCCGCCCGGTTCTCGAATTCCAATTCTCCGACTTTGCCACCCTGGCGATGGAGCAGATCGCCAATCAGGCCGCGAAGCTCCGCTACATGCTGGGCGGCAAGGTCTCGGTGCCGCTGGTAATGCGCTTTCCTGCCGGCTCAGGCACGGGGGCCGCGGCCCAACACTCGCAGTCGCTCGAAGCCTGGCTGGCGCATGTCCCCGGCCTCAAGGTGGTACAGCCTTCGACGCCTCATGACGCGAAAGGCCTCCTGCTGTCGGCCATCGACGATCCCGATCCGGTAATGGTCTTCGAGCACAAGCTTCTCTACAAGATGAAAGGCGATGTGCCGGAAGAGGCCTATCGCGTTCCCATCGGCAAGGCGGTGGTCCGCCGCGAGGGCCGTGACGCCACGATTGTCGCCACCTCGATCATGGTCCACAAGGCGCTCGAGGCTGCCGAAGCGCTGGCGGCCGAAGGTATCGACATCGAAGTCATCGACCTCCGCACGCTGCGTCCGCTCGACAAGGACACCATCATCGAGAGTGTGCGCAAGACAACGCGGCTGGCCTGCGTCTACGAGGGCGTAAAGACTCTCGGCATCGGCGCGGAAATCAGCGCGATGATCGCCGAGAGCGAGGCCTTCGACTATCTCGATGCGCCCATCCTGCGCCTGGGCGGGGCGGAGTCCCCGATTCCCTACAATCCCGCGCTCGAGAAAGCCGCGGTGCCGCAGGTGCCGGGCATCGTCGAGGGACTGCGGAATCTGGTGAAGGGCAGGACCTGAGGCCATGGCGGTTGAAGTCATCCTGCCCCGTGTCGACATGGACATGGTCCAGGCCAAGATCAGCAAATGGCACGTCAAGGAGGGCGATGCGGTCAAGGCCGGCGCGGCCCTGTTCGAGATCGAGACCGACAAGGCGGCGATGGAAATCGAGGCCCCGGCCTCCGGCGTCGTCCGGAACATCTCGGTCGCCGAAGGCACCTCCGCCGCAGTCGGTAGTGCGGTCGCCTACATTTACAACGAAGGCGAAGCGGCCGCTGTGTCGCCGCCGAAGGCCGTGATACCACCGGCCAGGCCTTCTGCAGCCGCGACGGTGGCGGTACCTGCCAACCTGGCCGAGGCGCCGCGCGCCCT
>JBGSNJ010000306.1:0-2633 GCA_041739715.1 Aestuariivirga sp. | reverse complement strand
TCGCGGCGGCCCAGCACATGCAGCGCCAGGTTGACCTTGGCCGGGGCCTCGATGACGAAGGGCTCGAAGCTCATCGGCGGCCCCTTCCCCTGCGCGGCAGGGTCAGCCCTCGTTGGCGTCGGTGGCGTTCTGCGCCGGCGTGACCGGCGGCTCGTCCGGCAACCCGTCCTTGAGCTTGCCTTCGATCCGCGCGAGGTCAACCGGTTCCGGCTTGTTGTCGCGCGCATGCTGCCACTGGAACTTGGCTTCGAGCTTGCGGCCGACGCGCCAATAGGCATCCCCCAGATGTTCGGCGATGATGGGATCGGCGGGCAGCAGTTCCACCGCCCGCTCGATGTGGATCACGGCCTGCTCGTAGTCACCAAGCTGGTAGTAGGCCCATCCCAGGCTGTCGATGATGTAGCCATCGTTGGGACGCAGCTCCACCGCCTTCTTCACCATCTCCATCGCTTCCTGGAGATTGAGCTTCTTCTCGATCAGCGAGTAGCCAAGATAGTTCAGCACCATCGGCTCCTCGGGCGAAAGTTCCAGCGCCTTGCGGAAGTTCCGTTCGGCGATGTCCCACTGCTTCAGCCGCTCATGCGCGATGCCGTTGAAGTAATAGATGCGCCAGTGGCCGGGCGTGGTGGTCTCCTCGGTCAGAAGCGCGATGGCCTGGTCATAGACCTTGGCCGCGTTGGCATAGTCCTCGTTGCTGCGATAGAGATTGCCCAGCGTGACCATGGCATCATAGTTGTCGGGCTCGCGCGCGATGACTTCCTTCAGCTTGGCCTGCGCCTCGTCCTTCTTTTCGAGGCGGTGAAGGCTGACGCCGATCTCCATTTCGGCGTTGGTCCGGAGCGGCGAGGAGGCGGGGATCTCGGAATAGGCGGCGATCGCCTTCTCGTCGAGCTTCATGTCGCCCAGGATATCGCCCAGCAGCGTCAGCGTCACTGCACGGTCGGCGTTGAAGGACAGCGCCAGCTGGGTATAGAGCAAGGCGACGTCGATGCTCTGTTCGTCGGTCATCGAGGTGGCCAGAGAGAACAGCGCCTCCGCGGCTCCGGCGCCCGGCGTTGGCACGAATGGCGCGGGTTTCTTGCCGGCCTTGGCGCCGTCGAGTGACGCCTGGATGAGCGGGTTGTCGTCGCCTTCGAGATAGGTCGCGTAGATGCGGATGGCCTCGTCGGCGCGGCCGCTGCGCTCGAGGAAGTTGCCATACCCCTGAACGATGCGCAGCGAGGTCCCGGCCTGTTCGTAGGCCTTCTTGTAGAAGACCTCGGCGCGGATGGCATTGCCGAGGAAATCGCTGATCAGCGCGGCGTGGAAATTCTTGAAGTTGACGAAGGCCTCGTTGCGGTCCAGGCGATCCAGCGCCTTGAGCGCGAGATTGAGCTCGCCTTCGCCGGCATGGGTCCAGCCCACCAGCAGGCCGGAGGTCAGTTCGCCCACCGGCGTGTAGGAGGCGACTTCCAGATTCTTGCGCGCCTCGGTATAGCGGCGGTTGCGGAAGTCGCGCAGGCCCAGAACGATGCGCGCCATGCGCTGCTGGCTGTTGAAGCCGAGGACCTGAATGGCATATTCCTCGGAATCCGCAATGTCGCCTTCCGCCGTCTTGAGCAGGAACACCCGCTCGATGAGGACCGGGTTGCCCGGATCGGCCTTGAGGGCGCGGACGAAGTAATCCGAGGCCAGGTCATTGTCGCGCGCCACGCTGGCCGAGCGCCCGGCCAGGTAGTTGCCCGACAGCAGCCGGTCGTCGAGCTGCTCGTAGGCCGCGGCGGGCTGGGCGGTGAGGGCGGTGACGGCAAGGGCCGCCATCATGAAGGCGCGAAGCGAGGAAGCCAGCATTGATGTCCAGTTCGATGTGGTGCACGGCCCGATGCCGCGCACGCGCGGTGACTCATCTTGTCAAAATGAGGCCTTTCTGGGGATGCCGCAACTGCTAAAAGATTAACTCTGCCGGGCTCCGGCGGCCTCACATGTTGGGATAGTTCGGCCCTTCCCCGCCCTGCGGCACAACCCAGGTGATGTTCTGCGACGGATCCTTGATGTCGCAGGTCTTGCAGTGCACGCAGTTCTGGTGATTGATCTGGAAGCGCGGCGCCTTGCCCTCCTCGCGCACCACTTCGTAGACGCCCGCCGGGCAGTAGCGCTGGGCCGGCTCGTCCCAGGTCGGCAGGTTGACCGCGATCGGCACGTCGGGATTCTTCAGCCGGAGGTGGACCATCTGGTCCTCCTCGTGATTGGTGGCCGAGAAGGCGATGTTGGTCAGCCGGTCGAAGGAGATCACGCCATCCGGCTTAGGATAGTCGATGGGCTTGGCCTCGGCCGCGGGCACCAGCGTCTCCGAATCGCGCTTGCCATGTTTCCAGGTGCCCAGCCCGAAGCCCAGCAGCTGGTTCATCCACATGTCGAGGCCGCCAAGGGCGAGGCCGCCCAGCAGCCCCAGCTTCGTCCACATGGGCTTCACGTTCTTCACGCGCTTGAGGTCGGTATGGACCCAGGAATTGCGATAAGCCTCCTCGTAGGCCGCGAGCTCGTCGCCGCTGCGTCCGGCCGCGAGCGCGGCAAAGGCCGCTTCCGCGGCCAGCATGCCGGTCTTCATCGCATTGTGCGACCCCTTGATGCGCGGCACGTTGACGAAGCCGGCC
>JBGSNJ010000295.1:0-6192 GCA_041739715.1 Aestuariivirga sp. | reverse complement strand
GCCGCACCCGATGCCGGCGCGCGGAGCGCCCGGCATTGCCACCCACCGAAGAGGCCCCCTTCCGATGACAGATCTTCTCGACCGGGATGCGATCAAGCAGAAATATGCCGCCGAGCGCGCCAAGCGCCTGCGTGCCGAAGGCAACGGCCAGTATCAGCGCCTCTCCGGCAAGTTCGCCGACATGGCCACCGATCCGCACACGCCCTTCGTGCCGCGCGATCCGGTGCGCGATCATGTCACCTTTGCCTTCATCGGCGCCGGCATGTCCGGCCTGGTGGTGGGCGCGCGGCTGAAGGAAACCGGCATCGACAGTTTTCGCCTGATCGACAAGGCTGGCGGCGTCGGCGGCACCTGGTACTGGAACCGCTATCCGGGCGTGCGCTGCGATACCGCGGCGATGATCTATCTGCCGCTGCTCGAAGAAACCGGCTATATGCCGTCCGAGAAGTATGTCCGCGGGGCAGAAATCCTCGCCCATTGCGAGCGGATCGCGCGCCATTACGGCCTGTATGACAAGGCCCTGTTCCATACCGAGATCGACTTGGTCGAATGGCTGGACGATGCAAGGCTGTGGCACATCACCACCAACCGCGGCGATGATTTCACCGCAAAATATCTCGGGATGGGAACCGGCCCGCTGCATGTCGCCAAGTTGCCGGGGATTCCGGGCATCGAGGATTTCAGGGGCAAGCAGTTCCATACCAGCCGGTGGGATTATGACTATACCGGCGGCGATGCCCTTGGTGCGCCGATGGACAAGCTTGCAGACAAGCGCGTTGCGGTGATCGGGACCGGCGCCACCGGGGTCCAGTGCATCCCGCAGGTGGCCAAGACGGCAGGCCGCCTGTTCGTCTTCCAGCGCACCCCGTCCTCGGTCGATGTGCGCGGCAACCAACCCATCGATCCGCAGTGGTTCGAGACGATCGCCAGGCCGGGCTGGCAAAAGCGCTGGATGGACAATTTTGTCGACAACATGGGGCGCGGTCTGCCGTCCGAAGACCTGATCGACGATGGCTGGACCGCGATTTCGCGCCGCATCCGGGAAAAGGTTCTGGATGGACGGCCGATATGGGCCGCAAGACTGGCGACACGCGTGGCCGGCGCCCTGGGCCGTTCCCCACGCCAGCTCAGCCTGGAAACGGTGCAGGCGGCCATCGCGGACGCCGATATCGAAAAGATGGAAGAGATTCGCGCCCGGGTCGATGCGGTTGTCCAGGACCCGGACACCGCGCAGCATCTCAAGGCATGGTATTCGCAGCTCTGCAAGCGCCCCTGCTTTAGCGACGAATATCTCGATGCCTTCAATCTGCCCAACACCACGCTGGTCGATACCGACGGCAAGGGTGTCGAACGCATTACCGAAACCGGGCTGATGGTGCACGGCAAGCCATATGAGGTCGACTGCATCGTCTATGCATCGGGCTTCGAATTCGGGGCCAATTTCCAGATGAAGACAGGGTTCGACATCAAGGGCCGCGGCGGTCGGCTGCTGTCGCAATACTGGGCCGATGGGCTGCGCACCCTCCATGGCCTGCACGTTCCCGGCTTTCCCAACGCGTTCATGGTTCAGATGAACCAGGCCGCGAACATGGTGACCAATATCCCGCACAACATCGTCGATCATGCCAGGACAGTGGCGCAAGTGATCTCGCATGCCGAGCGCGAGGGCTACGCCGAGGTCGAGCCGACCGAGGAGGCGGTGTCGCAATGGGTCGACCTGATCCTCGCCGGCGGCGGAATGCTGATTGCCTCGACCGACTGTACACCCGGCTTCTGGAACAACGAAGGTCAGGGCTGGAGCAAGGCGTTTCGCCAGTCACAAGGCCATCCGGACGGGGCCGAGGGCTACTTCAGGCATATCGATGCGTGGCGGCGGTCGGGTACCTATCAGGGGCTTATCTTCAGCAAGTGAGTTGGCCAGCAGGCTGGCCGATTGCGGCCCGCCTGCACTGTGTGTGAAAATCGGGTGCATCAGACGATGGTGTCGGCTTCGACCGCGGTGAGGGCATGATGCTGAGAAAAATCCTGATCGCCGTACTCGGATTGGTCGTTATTGGCGGCGCGATCGGCTGGTTCAACCGCACCGCGATCATGGCGGCGCTTCTCATGCGCCGCATCGACGCGACCAAGGAAGATGTGGGGCCAACACGGGCCGTTGTGTGGGATCAGGGACCAGGCGTCGCCGATACGCCCGTATCCGAGCGCCCGCCCAATGTGGTGTTCATCCTGTTCGACGATCTGGGCTACAATGATCTCACCACCTTGGGCGGTGGTGTCGCAGGCGGCGCAGTGCCCACGCCAAATATCGACAAGCTCGCCGCTCAGGGCGCGATCTTCAATCAGGCTTATTCGGGCACATCGACGTGCGCACCGTCGCGCGCGATGCTGATGACGGGACGCTATCCGACGCGCACCGGGTTCGAATTCACCCCGATCCCTGATGGCATGGCCAAGGCCCTGCCGATCTTCGCCGCCGGCATGGATCGCGGGGCACTGCCGCGGACCGAGTTCAATCCCGAGTTCGACGAAAAGAAGCTGCCCTTCAAGAACCAGGGACTGCCGGGTTCGGAAATCACCATTGCCGAGCTGTTGAAGAGCAAGGGCTACCATACCGTCCACATCGGCAAATGGCACCTCGGCGAGGCGGCCGAGTTCAAAGCCACTGCGCAAGGCTTCGACGAGAGCCTGAACATGCACAATGGCCTCTACCTCAGGGAAGACGATCCGCACGTCGTCAACGCCAAGCTCGATTTCGACCCGATCGACAAGTTCTTCTGGGCCAAACTGCAATTCGCAGCGACCTTCAACGGCAGCAAGCCCTTCGAACCGGGCGGCTATTTGACCGATTGGTGGACCGACCAGTCGCTCAAGGTCATCGAAGCGAACCGCAACCGGCCGTTCTTCCTCTACATGGCCCATTGGGGCGTCCACACGCCGCTGCAGGCGACGAGGCAAGACTTCGAGGCGGTTGGCAACATCAAGCCGCATCGCCTGCGCGTCTATGCCGCCATGGTGCGCGCGCTAGATCGCAGCGTCGGGCGGATAATGGCGAAGCTCGACGAGGAGGGTCTTGCCGACAACACCATAGTGGTGCTCAGCAGTGACAATGGCGGGGCCGGCTATGTCGGCCTGCCCGACATCAATGCGCCCTATCGCGGCTGGAAGATCACGCTGTTCGAAGGCGGCATCCGCGTGCCCATGTTCGTGCGATGGCCGCAGCGTATCAAGCCCGGCACGCGGATCGAGACCCCGGTCGCGCATATCGATGTCCTGCCGACCCTTGCCGCGGCGGCCGGTGTGCCGCTGCCCGCCGACCGGATCATCGACGGCCGCGACATGCTCCCGCTTGCGACCGGAGCGGGCGGATTTTCCCGTCCGGACAATGCAATCTTCTGGCAATCGGGCGCCTATCAGGTGGTGCGCGCGGGCAACTGGAAGCTACAGATCGACGGGACGCGCAAGAAGACATGGCTGTTCGACCTGGCCGCCGATCCCACCGAGAAGAACAATCTCGCCGGAAAGCTGCCGGCCAAGGTCGCCGAACTCAGGCAATTGCTGGCCGCCCATCACAAGGATGCGGTCAAGCCGCTCTATCCCTTCAAACTCGCAAGCCCCGTTCTGGTCGACAAGACCGAAGGCCAGAAGGCTGTTCCCGGAGACGAATATGTGATCTGGCCGAATTAGCAGAGAACGGGCGGTGAGCTATGGAGGACAACGAAATTCTCTATCCCCAGCTCGCTTCGATGCACTCGCCAGGGCGCGGGGCTATCTGAATCAGAAGGGATCTGCTCCATTGGAAGATCGAGCGATATCCTCGATCTGTTGTTCCGGATCAAGTCGAAGACGGGAGAGCGGGTTAGGCCGATTGTCCGGATGTACCGGGGAGAGTGGCTACTGGATCCCACCCTGATCATCGCCAGCCAGAGTGGAGCGCTGTCTTGCAACCGCGTGGCGACCAGTTGATGGCGCCGCGCCCGTCATTGGCTAACTGGGGCGGCTGAAAGCCTGCCACCCGTCCCCTGTTCTTGGCAGTTCGCCGAAGAGTGTGATACGCCTTGGCGACCAGTAATGTGCGGTATTAGTCACGAGAGCCATGCCCCAGCCAATGCATTCCGACACACGAACCGCCCTGCTTCAGTCCGCACAGCGCCTCATCGCCGAGCGGGGATTGGGCACGGTGTCTGTCAAGGATATCACCCGCGCTGCCGGTGCCCGCAATCCGAGCGCGGTGCATTACCACTTCGGTAATCTGGAAGCGCTGATCAAGGAGGTCTTCACCCAGCGGTACAGGGCGATCGAGCAGGAGCGCGCCGTGCGCCTCGCCAAGGTCGATGAATCGGATCCGGCGCGCCGCCTGATTGCGTTGATCGCGGCGGCAATTGCCCCCTTCACGGGTTGTTGCCTTGACGAAGAGGGGCGGCTCTATGTCCGGTTCTGCCTCCAGTTTTCGTCTGATCCGCGCTTCAACCTGCTCGGGTTGGTCACTGAATACGGCATGCCCAGCCTGATTTCGCTGCGCGCCAAGGTGGTCGAGTGCGTGCCCGACATTCCCGAGAATGTGGTGAACGCACGACTTCGCCAGGCCTTTACCATCGCGCTCGTCCAAGCGGCGGACTATTCGCGCCAGTTGGAAGCCGGCCTGCAGATCGCGCCTGAACAGGCAGTCCGCGAAGCCTCTAGCTCGCTCGCTGGTTATATCGCTGCTAAGTCCTTGTAGTCACGACGCCCGCGAGTTAGCCGATCCGCGGCTTTGCGCTCCAAAGGGCCTAAAAGCCGGCCCCGCTGTCTGCGATTGAACCGCGGTTGGAGGCCAAGGCGAGAGGAGAAAGTCCGGATTGTCGGGTTTCAGCAGAGAATCTGCCATTTATGGTTTCGCCAAGGAACGGCAGCTTCATTTCAGACCCGATTCTTCAGGCCGGCAGGTGCCGGCCTGAAGACAACGTCAGGTGTCAGGACAGTCTCGCAGTCACTGGAACGGCCTATATAGGGGCGTGAAACTGAAGGGCCGCAACTGGGCCGTTTATTGAATGTCGGGTTCAGGCCGGCGAGAGGCGAAACGCTGCCGTCCGATTGGCCACGCAACAATGGCAGCTGTCGACCCAGAATCGGACGATCCCCAATCCAACGCCGAACGGCGGCTTCCGCCAGAAGCAGTCAAGCGGCGAATGCGGCGTCCTGCACGGCGTTCTGAGTCAATCGCATGATTGCAGAAGGTCGTGACATGGCCGCCTTTGGCCCAAGCGTTGCGTTTAAATGGAACTGTCGGTCCGATTGCGCGGCGGGGCCACGTCCGCCGCCGGTCGTTCAGCGCGGCGGCACAACCGGCTTGCCAGCGACGCGGTCGTCGATCCAGCCAAGGATATCGGATTTTGCGGCCGACAATACAGTACGATGCGTCGCCCCGTCATACGACACCAGATCGATCGTCGAGCCTGCCTTGCGCGCACGCGGGATGAGCGTACGGGCACCTTCCGGCGACACGACATTGTCGGCTGTTCCTTGAATGACCAGGATCGGCGCAGCGGACGGACGCTTGCCGGTTATATTGGCGTCGAGCGCAGCGCGCGACACCGGGTCAAAGTTGCCGACAAAAAATGGCCCCGCGAGCTCGGTAGACTTTTTGAAGACCCCCGTGACGGCGACTTTGCCTGCCGCATCGACCAGTTGCTCGCCATTTGGGGTCAGGCCGGTGAACGGGGCATTGTACGCCGACTGATACCCCCGCATCAGCAGGTAGATATGCGGCACGGGGACAAATTCCGCAGTGTCGCCCGGCGCGGCAGGCGCGATCGCGACCACACCAAGCTGCCGAAATTCACCCGCATAGGCGGCCTGGTCTTCTGCGGTGAACAACGCCGCATGGCCGCCTTGCGACCAGCCCAAGGTGACAAGATCAGCGCCGGCTCCGGCCTCGGAAAGGTTGCGGGCAGCCCTGGCGATATCAAGGCCATTTCGCGCCGCTGACGCGCCGACCACATATTGGTGCACGCCCGGCCCGCCCAGGCCATAATAGTCGCTGGCGACAACGACGAAGCCGCGCTTCAGGAAATCGCCAAGATAGGGAACGCCATAGTCGATCGGCGCCGTCGCCGAGCGCTGGACAAGGTCCTGCGCCGGATTGGGCGCCAGCGACGGCGCGCTGGCCCGCGCGCCACCGGTGGTGCCATGCTCCCAGTTCAGGATCGGCCGTGG
>JBGSNJ010000283.1:0-6176 GCA_041739715.1 Aestuariivirga sp. | reverse complement strand
AATGCCGATGCGACCGTTTTCCAGAACATGACAGGCGATACTGGCGCGGCCTGGAACGATCCGGTCAAGGGTGGCGAACTCACCAAGGCGCAGATCGCCCAAGGGGCGGACGTCGTCTATCACGCCGCCGGGGGCACGGGTGTCGGCGTTCTGCAGGCGGCGGCCGATGGCGGCGCGCTGTCGATCGGCGTCGACGCCAACCAGAACTACCTTCATCCCGGCAAGGTGCTGACCTCGATGCTCAAGCGCGTCGACGTCGCCGTCTACAACGTGATGAAGTCCGGCAAGGACGGCACCTTCACCCCTGGCATCAAGGCCCTGGGCCTCGCTGAGGACGGCGTCGGCTATGCCATGGACGACAACAACAAGGATCTCGTCACCGCCGAGATGCAGGCCAAGGTCGAAGCCGCCAAGGCCGACATCATCGCCGGCAAGCTGGCGGTGCATGACTACACCGCCGACAATACTTGCCCGGTGCAGTAACCGGAACCACGCCCTCTCCCCGCGTTGAGCCGGGGAGAGGGTGACCTCCGGGTCCGGTGGCGGAAGGCCCGCCGCCTGGTCCCGCCCGCTTCGACACGCCTTGCGCGTGACGCTGTTCTGGTTCCCCGCGAAGGCCGGCCATTCATGACCCCCGCCATCGAACTCATCGGCATCGACAAGCGCTTCGGTCCGGTTCACGCCAACAAGGACGTGACGCTCGCCATCGGGCGGGGCTCGATCCACGGCATCATCGGCGAGAATGGTGCGGGCAAGTCGACGCTGATGTCGATCCTCTTCGGCTTCTACCAGGCCGACAGGGGCGAGATCCGGGTGCGCGGCGCGCCCGCCCGCATCAGGTCCTCGTCGGATGCCATCGCGCTGGGCATCGGCATGGTGCATCAGCATTTCATGCTGGTCGATCCCTTCACCGTCCTGGAGAATGTCGTGCTTGGCGCCGAGGGCGGCGCGCTGATCGGGCCGGCACTGGCCAAGGCCAGGGCAGAGCTCACCCGCCTTGCGCATGACTACGAACTCGACGTCGATCCCGACGCGCTGGTGGGCGAATTGCCCGTCGGCCTGCAGCAGCGTGTCGAGATCCTCAAGGCGCTTTACAAGGGCGCCGACACGCTCATCCTCGACGAACCTACCGGCGTGCTGACGCCTGACGAGGCCGATCACCTTTTCCGCATCCTCGGCACGCTGCGCGACCAGGGCAAGACCGTCATCCTCATCACCCACAAGCTGCGTGAGATCATGGCCATCACCGACCGCGTTTCGGTCATGCGCCGCGGCGAGATGGTGGCGACCCGCGAGACCAGGGACACCAACGTCGAGGAACTGGCTGAACTCATGGTCGGGCGCCGCGTGCTGCTGCGGGTGGAGAAGGGCAAGGCGAAGCCGGGCGCCACGGTGCTGGAGGTCAAGAATCTCACCTGGAAGGACAAGAAGGGCATCGCCCGCGTCGACAATGTCTCCTTCAGCGTGCGCGCCGGCGAGATCGTCGGTATCGCGGGCGTCTCGGGCAACGGCCAGTCGGAACTGCTCGACGTGATCAGCGGCATCGCCAAGCCGACATCGGGGCAGGTGATCTTCGAAGGCAAGGACATCGGCATGCTGGGCGACCCGAGCCATGTTAGGCAGGAAGGCATCGCCCATGTGCCGGAGGACCGCCAGCACCGCGGACTGATCACCTCCTTCGATGCCAGCGAGAGCGCCATTCTCGGCTGGCACCGCGACGCGCGCCTCGGCAAGGGTTACCGGCTCGACCGCGACAAGGTCATCGCGCGGGCCCGCACCGAGATGGAGGAGTTCGACGTGCGTCCGCCCGATCCCTTCCTCAAGAGCGCCAAGTTCTCCGGCGGTAACCAGCAGAAGATCATCATCGCCCGCGAGATCAAGAGCGATCCCGACCTCCTCATCGTCGGCCAACCGACGCGCGGGGTGGATATCGGCGCTATCGAGTTCATCCACAAGCGCATCATCCAGCTGCGCGACGAGGGCAAGGCCGTGCTGCTGGTCTCGGTGGAACTCGACGAGATCCGCTCGCTCTCCGACCGCATCCTGGTGATGTTCGCCGGACGCGTGATGGGCGAGCGCGGCCCCGAGGCCGACGAGCGCGAGATCGGCCTGCTCATGGCCGGCGTGTCGAAGGACGCCGCCTGATGGCCGGCGCGCGGGGCGAACTGCCGGCCTGGGTGGATGTGGGGCTGATCCCGCTGCTCAATCTCATCGTGGCGCTGCTGGTGGCGGGCCTCGTCGTCGTCATCATCGGGGAAAATCCCTTCGAGGCCATGTGGATCATGCTGAAGGGCGCGGTGGGATCGCTCAAGGGCTGGGGTTATCTGCTCTATTACGCCACCAACTTCGTCTTCACCGGACTGGCCGTGGCGGTAGCCTTCCATGCGGGCCTCTTCAACATCGGCGGCGAGGGCCAGGCCTATATGGCGGGCGTCGGCGCCGCCGCGGTAGGCCTCGGACTCGAGTTCCTCCCCTGGCCCATCGTCATTCCGCTGGCCATCCTCGCCTCCATGGCTGTGGGCGCCTTCTGGGCCTGGATCCCCGGCATCCTGCAGGCCAAGCGCGGCAGCCACATCGTCATCACCACCATCATGTTCAACTTCATCGCAGCGAGCCTGGTGGGCTATCTCATCAACTACTGGTTCCGCCCGGTGGGAAAGATGGCAGTGGAGAGCCGCGAGATCACCGGCGCCTACATCATGAGCGCGCGCGAGGTGGCACGCGAGTTCTTCGACGTGCGGCTCGCCTCCAGCCCGCTCAACTTCTCGATCTTCCTCGCCATCATCGCCGCCGTCGCGGTCTGGTACCTGCTGTGGCGCACCAAGCTGGGCTACGAGATCCGCGCGGTGGGCGCCAATGTCGATGCCGCCGTCTATGCCGGCATCAAGCCGGGCCGCATCATCGTCATCACCATGGCGATCTCCGGCGCACTCGCCGGACTGATGGCGGTGAACGAGATCCTCGGCGTGCAGCATCGCCTGGTGCTGGGTTTCGTCGGCGGCGCCGGTTTCGTTGGCATTGCCGTGGCGCTCATGGGCCGATCCCATCCGGTGGGCATCGTGCTGGCCGCCCTGCTGTTCGGCCTGCTGTACCAGGGCGGATCGGAACTGTCCTTCGCCAAACCGGAGATCAACCGCGACATGATCGTGGTGATCCAGGGCCTGGTGATCCTGTTCATGGGTGCCCTCGAATATGCCTTCCGTCCGGCACTCTCGGCCCTCTTCTTCAAGCCGGGAGATTGAGGCCATGGATCTTTATGCGGAAATCCTCGCCTCCACCATCCGCCTCTCGGTGCCGCTGGTGCTGGCCTGCCTCGCGGGCCTGTGGTCGGAACGGTCCGGCATCGTCGACATCGGACTCGAAGGCAAGATGCTGGCCGCGGCCTTCATCGCCGCCTCGGCTTCAGCGGTCTATGGCTCGGCCTGGATCGGACTCTTCTTTGCCATCCTCGTCTCCGTGGGTTTTGCGCTGGTGCATGGCTATGCCGCGATCAACCAGCGCGGCAACCAGGTGGTCTCCGGCGTGGCGATCAACATGCTGGCGGCAGGCCTTGCCGTGGTGCTGGGCAATACCTGGTTCAAGGAGGGCGGCCGCACGCCGTCGCTGCCGCCGGAAGGACGCTTCCTTCCCATCGAAATTCCGGGCATCGCCGCGCTGGCGGACGTGCCCGTCCTCGGCTTCCTCGCCAAGGTCTTCCTGTCGCACTCGATCATCACCTATATCGCCATCCTGCTGGTGCCGCTCACCGCCTGGGCGCTGAACCAGACGCGCTTCGGCCTGAGGCTCCGGGCGGTGGGCGAGAACCCGCATGCGGTCGACTCGGCCGGCATCTCGGTGGCGGCCTTGCGCTACAAGGCGGTGATCATCGCGGGCGTGCTCTGCGGCATCGCCGGCGCCTTCATTTCGACGTCGCTCTCGTCAAGCTTCGTGCGCGACATGACGGCGGGCTCTGGCTTCATGGCGCTGGCAGCGCTCATCTTCGCCAACTGGCGCGCCTGGCCGGCGCTCTTCGCCTGCCTGCTCTTCGGCTTCCTGCAGGCTGCCGGCAATTACCTCCAGGGTTTCCAGATCGGCGGCTTCCAGATTCCCGTGCAGTTCATCAACATGCTGCCCTATGTGATGACCGTGGTGCTGCTGGCGGGCTTCATCGGCAAGTCCGTGCCGCCCAAGGCGAGCGGCATTCCCTATACGAAGGACAGATGAGATGAGCCGGGATCTGATCGAGGCGGCGAAGCAGGCGCGGCTGAAGGCGCATGCGCCTTACTCGAAGTTCCTCGTCGGCGCTGCAGTGCGCGACGAGCAGGGCCGGGTCTTCGCCGGCTGCAACGTCGAGAATGCCGCCTATCCCCAGGGCTGGTGCGCCGAGCCCTCGGCCATTGCCGCACTGGTGATGGCAGGCGGCAAGCGGGTCACCGAAGTGGCCGTCATGGGCAATGGCGACCAGCTCTGCACGCCCTGCGGCGGCTGCCGCCAGAAGCTTCGCGAGTTCGCGCAGGACGATGTCAGGATCCACTGCTGCACCGCGGACGGCGTCCTCATCCGCACTTTCACGCTGGGCGAGTTGCTGCCCTTTTCCTTCGGTCCGGAGAACCTCTGATGAGCGAACTCGCCAGGCGACTGCAGTCGCGCAAGCCGAAGACGGCCATCATCCTCGGCTCGAGCCTCGGCGCCATCGCCGATGCGGTGAAGGACCCGCTGGTCATTCCCTATGGCGAGTTGCCCGGCTTTCCGGTGCCGAAGATCTCGGGCCATGCCGGCAAGCTGGTGGTGGGCAAGCTGGGCGGCAAGGAGGTTGCCGTGCTGGCCGGCCGCGCCCATCCCTACGAGAGCGGCAATGCCGCGGTCATGCGCCCGGTGATCGCAGCGCTGAAAGATGCCGGCATCGAAACACTCGTCCTCACCAATGCCGCAGGCTCGCTCAAGCCCGAGATGCGGCCCGGCGCGATCATGCTGATCACCGACCACATCAATTATTCGGGCATGAACCCGCTGATCGGCC
Organism: Aestuariivirga sp.; assembly: GCA_041739715.1. GTDB lineage: Bacteria > Pseudomonadota > Alphaproteobacteria > Rhizobiales > Aestuariivirgaceae > Aestuariivirga. The sequence goes on along the minus strand of JBGSNJ010000283.1, from coordinate 1,177 downwards.
AGCACGGCGACGAGAACTTCGTGCCCATGACCGATGCCTATGACCCGGCGCTGCGCGACCGCATGCTGCGGGCGGCCTCCGACGAAGAGTTGCACCTCCATCAGGGCGTCTACTGCTGGTATTCCGGTCCGAGCTTCGAGACGCCGGCCGAGATTCGCATGTTCCAGATCGTCGGCGGCACGGCGGTGGGCATGTCGACGGTGCCCGAGACCATCCTGGCGCGGCGCTACGGCCTGCGCGTGGCGGCCCTCTCGGTCATCACCAATCTCGCCGCCGGGATCGAGGGCGCCTCGCCCAGCCACGAGGAAACCAAACGCGAGGGCGCCAAGGCGGCCGACAACATGTCCCGCATCCTCGCCCGCTTCTGCGCGGACGCCTGACATGCTGCCGCAGGAGGTCATCCGCCGGAAGCGGGATGGCGCGGCCCTGTCGCGCGACGAGGTGCGAGTCTTCATCGCCGGATTGACGGCGGGCTCCGTGTCGGAAGGGCAGGTGGCCGCCTTCGCCATGGCTGTCTTCTTCAAGGGCATGAGCCGGGAAGAGGCCGTGGGCCTGACGCTGGCCATGCGCGATTCCGGAACCGTCCTGCGCTGGGATCTGCCGGGGCCGGTGGCTGACAAGCATTCGTCGGGCGGCATTGGCGACAATCTCTCGCTGATGCTGGCACCCATGCTGGCGGCCTGCGATCTCTACGTGCCGATGATCTCGGGTCGCGGGCTGGGTCATACCGGCGGCACGCTGGACAAGCTCGACTCGATACCAGGCTATGTCACGCAACCCGATCTCGATCTCTTCCGCAAGGTGACGAAAGAGGCGGGCTGCGCGGTGATCGGCCAGACCAACGATCTGGCGCCCGCCGACAAGCGGCTTTACGGCATTCGCGATGTGACCGCGACGGTGGAGTCGATCCCGCTCATCACCGCGTCGATCCTCTCCAAGAAACTCGCGGCCGGTCTCGAACACCTCGTGCTCGACGTGAAGATGGGGTCCGGCGCCTTCATGGCGACCATGGACGAGGCCGTGGGCCTGGCCGAAAGCCTGGTGGCCGTGGCCAATGGCGCGGGGCTCAGGACCACCGCGCTCATCACCGACATGGACGAAGCGCTGGCGCCCTGCGCGGGCAATGCCATCGAAGTGGCCCATGCCGCGGAATTCCTGCTCGGCCGCCGGGCGGAGC
>JBGSNJ010000274.1:0-2150 GCA_041739715.1 Aestuariivirga sp. | reverse complement strand
GCAGGGCGGCAGCGGCACCTGGGCCATTGCAGTGGAGGCCGAAACCCCGGAGGGGCCCGTTTCGCTCGGCACCGGCTGGAGCGGCCAGGGCGAAGGCGACAGTCCCGCCCAGGGCCGGCTGGTTCTGGTCGACGGGCATGTCCAGAAGAGTTCCGGCGCCCTGGGCCAGTTCATGCGGGTGCTGTGGCTCACGCCGGCCATGGACCGGCTCTTTGCCGGCCCGGCCTCCGACCGGCGCCGCTTCATGGACCGGTTGGTGGCGGCCTTCGATCCCGAGCACGCCTCCCGCCTGCTGGTTTTCGAAAAGGTCATGCGCGAGCGCAACCTTCTGCTGGAGGATCCGCGTGCGGATGGAACCTGGCTTGGCAGCCTCGAAGCTCACATGGCGGAAGCCGCGGTGGCCATCGCGGCGGCCCGGCTGACGGCGTTGGACGCGCTCCGCTTCCACATCGGTGAAACCCGGGAGACAAGCCGTTTTCCCTGGAGCGAAATCAGCCTGGACGGGGAGATCGAAGCCCTTGTTACGGCCATGCCGGCAGTGCGCGCCGAGGACGAATATCGTAGACTTCTGAACGATTCGCGCAGACAAGACAGGGGCGCCGGGCGTACACTGAGCGGACCGCATCGCAGCGATCTGGCCGTCCGTCACGGACCCAAGTCCATGCCCGCCGGACTGTGTTCGACCGGAGAGCAGAAGGCTATCCTGATCGGGCTGATCCTGGCCCAGGCGCGGGCGGTCGCGGGCGTCAGCGGCATCCCGCCGCTGCTGCTTCTGGACGAGGTGGCGGCGCATCTGGACCGGGAGCGGCGGCAAGGCCTGTTCGGGGCCCTGGCGGCGCTGGGGTGCCAGGCCTGGATGACGGGGACGGACGTCGAGTTGTTCGCGGATCTTGGCCGCGAAGGTATGGTCTTCCATGTGGAGGACGGAACTGTTTCGGACGTGAAGAGAGTCTGATGACCGAAGAAGAGAAGCAGAATGGCGTGGCGGCCTACGGGGCCGAGTCGATCAAGGTGCTGAAGGGCCTGGATGCCGTGCGCAAGCGGCCCGGCATGTACATCGGCGACACCGATGACGGGTCCGGCCTTCATCACATGGTCTACGAGGTGGTCGACAATGCGATCGACGAGGCGCTTGCCGGCCATGCCGACCGGGTCACGGTCACCCTGAACGCCGATGGCTCCTGCACGGTGACCGACAATGGCCGCGGCATTCCGACCGACATCAAGGACGATGACGATCACGAGCCCAAGCGCTCGGCAGCCGAGATCGTGATGACGGAACTGCATGCCGGCGGCAAGTTCGACCAGAACTCCTACAAGGTTTCGGGCGGTCTCCACGGCGTGGGCGTGTCGGTGGTCAATGCTCTGTCTGTCTGGCTGAAGCTGGTCATCTTCCGCAATGGCAAGGAGCATGTGATCGCCTTCACCCATGGCGTTGCCGATGGCCCGCTGCAGATCGTCGGCGAGGCACCGGGACGGCGCGGTACCGAGGTGACGTTCCTGCCCTCGACCGAGACCTTCTCCAAGACCGAGTTCGACTTTGCCACCCTCGAACACCGCCTGCGCGAGCTGGCTTTCCTCAATTCCGGCGTCCGCATCCTGCTGGCCGACCGCCGCGGGGTTGAGCCAAAGGAGATCGAGCTCTTCTATGAAGGCGGAATCGCCGCCTTCGTGCGCTATCTCGACCGCACCAAGGTGGCCGTGCTGCCCGAGCCGATCATGATCCACGGCGAGAAGGACGGCATCACGGTCGACTGCGCCTTGTGGTGGAACGACAGCTATCACGAGAATGTCCTGTGCTTCACCAACAACATTCCGCAGCGCGACGGCGGCACGCATCTGGCGGGTTTCCGCGCGGCACTGACGCGCGTGGTCAACAACTATGCCAACGAAAGCGGAATCGCCAAGAAGGAGAAGGTGGCGCTCACCGGCGACGACGCGCGCGAGGCGCTCACCTGCGTGCTCTCCGTGAAGGTCCCCGATCCGAAGTTCTCGTCGCAGACCAAGGACAAGCTCGTCTCGTCAGAAGTGCGCCCAGTGGTCGAGGGCCTGGTCAACGACCAGCTGGGCGCCTGGTTCGAGGAACATCCCGGCGAGGCCAGGTCCATCGTCGGCAAGGTCGTTGAAGCGGCGGCCGCGCGCGAAGCCGC
>JBGSNJ010000233.1:0-2683 GCA_041739715.1 Aestuariivirga sp. | reverse complement strand
CTCCGACCGCGCCGAGATCCGCGCGGCCGCCGAGGCCCTGTTCGAGCAGGAAGCCGAGGCGCAGGACAACGCCTGACCGCGGCTGGCCTCGCACAAAACGGATGAGGGCCGCCCTTCGGGGCGGCCCTTTTTATATGGCATCCTGACCTGGCGGCACCCCTGTTAACTCAGCAGATTCCTCCCTCTTGCGGGGTCCCGAAGCCTTGTATTAACTTTCATTAACACTTCGGGGGGAATGACCGCCTGCGGACGGGCCGGCGGCGTGTCTTTGGGAGGATGCAATCATGTACGGACTCCTGGACCGTGCCTTCAAGGCCGTGCTGGCGCAGGGAACGATGCGCGTCACCGGACCGGATGGCGTCACGCGCAGCTATGGCGACGGCACGGGGTCACCGGTGCATCTGCTGATCAAGACCACGGAGGCGGCGCGCAAGCTTGTCTTCGACGCCGACCTCTTTCTTGGCGAATGCTACATGGACGACAGCATCGATGTGAAGGACTGCACGATCTATGACGTGCTGGCGCTGCTGATGGCCAATGTCGAGGCCAACAAGATGCCGGCCCCCGCCCGCCTCATGTATGGCCTGCGCCGCTTCAAGAAGCGCATCGACCAGTACAATCCGGTTGGCAAGGCCAAGGAGAACGTGGCGCATCACTACGATCTCTCGGGCGCGCTCTATGATCTCTTCCTCGATCGCGACAGGCAGTATTCCTGTGCCTATTTCGAAGGGCCCGAAGCCTCGCTGGAAGACGCGCAGCTGGCCAAGAAGCGCCACCTCGCCGCCAAGCTGATGATCAAGCCCGGCATGAAGGTGCTGGACATCGGCTCGGGCTGGGGCGGGCTGGGCCTCTATCTGGCCGAGACCTGCGGCGCCGAGGTGACCGGCGTGACCCTGTCGGAAGAACAGCACAAGCTGTCGAACGAGCGCGCCGAACAGCGCGGCATCGCGGACCGCGTGAAGTTCCACCTCAAGGACTACCGCCACCTCGACCAGCGTTTCGACCGCATCGTCTCGGTCGGGATGTTCGAGCATGTCGGCGTCGGCCATTTCGCCGAATACTTCGGCAAGATCCGCACGCTGCTCGCCGACGACGGAGCTGCCGTGGTGCATTCCATCAACCGCTCGGACGGGCCGGGCGCCACCAGCGCATGGGTCAAGAAGTACATCTTCCCCGGCGGCTATATCCCTGCCCTGTCGGAAGTCGTGCCGCAGATCGAGGGTGCCGGCCTCTACATCACCGACATCGAGATCCTGCGCCTGCACTATGCCGAGACGCTGCGCGAATGGGCCCACCGCTTCGCCGACCACCGTGACCGCGCCAGGGACATCTACGACGAGCGCTTCTGCCGCATGTGGGAGTTCTATCTCGCCGCCTCGGAATGCGCCTTCCGCTTCGGTGGCATGAACAATTTCCAGATTCAGTTCTGCCGCAACCAGCACGCCCTGCCGCTGACGCGCAACTACATGATCAAAGAGGAAGAACGCCTGCGGGCCATCGACTCGAAGCGGCAGCGCCTGAAATCGATCCCGGCGGAGTAAGTCGCCGACCTTGTGGATAACGGGTATAAGCGCGCAAACTGCGCCACTGACCTGATTCATCGGCTAACACGGTCCCATGTCTGCAAACCCTCTGCTCCGGCCGGTCGAGTCCGGCCCCGATCCCGAGACCTTCCGCACCGCGCCCCATAATCTGGAGGCCGAACAGGCGCTGCTGGGCGCCATCTTGGTCAACAACGAGGCCTGCGACCGCGTTTCGGCTTTCCTGACGCCCGAGCACTTCTTCGAGGCAATCCATGCCCGCATCTACGAGGTGGCGTCCACCCTGATCCGCGCCGGCAAGCTGGCCTCGCCGGTGACGCTCAAGTCCTATTTCGACAATGATGCCACGCTGAAGGAAATTGGCGGGCCGGCCTACCTCGCGCGCCTCGCGGCGAATGCCACCACCATCATCAATGCCGAGGAATATGGCCGCACCGTCTACGAGCTGGCGCAGCGGCGCAAGCTGATCGGCGTCGGCACCGACCTCGTCAACGAGTCCTTCGATCCCGACATCGAGGACTCGTCCAAGGACTTGATCGAGCGCGCCGAGCAGACGCTCTACGAAATGGCCGAGACCGGAAAATACGGCCAGGGCTTCCAGCCCTTCGCGCGGGCGCTGACCGATGCGGTCGACATGGCGGCGGGCGCCTACCAGCGCGACGGCGGATTGTCGGGCATCTCGTCGGGCTTGCGCGATCTCGACGAGAAAATGGGCGGGTTGCAATCCTCCGACCTCATCATCCTCGCCGGGCGCCCGGCCATGGGCAAGACGGCGCTCTGCACCAACATCGCCTACCACGTGGCCCGCGCCTACAAGGCGGAACACCAGACCGACGGGTCGGTGAAGGTGATGGATGGCGGCGTCGTCGCCTTCTTCTCGCTCGAAATGTCGAGCGAGCAGCTGGCCACCCGCATCATCGCCGAGCAATCGGCAGTGTCGTCCGAGCGCATCCGCCGCGGCAAGATCACCGAGGACGAGTTCCACCGCATCGTGGAAGTCTCGCGCGAGATGCAGTCGCTGCCGCTCTACATCGACTCGACCGGCGGCCTCACCATCGCGCAGCTGGCCGCGCGGGCGCGGCGTCTCAAGCGCCAGCGCGGGCTGGGCCTGATCATCGTCGACTATCTCCAGCTGCTGACCG
>JBGSNJ010000216.1:0-2013 GCA_041739715.1 Aestuariivirga sp. | reverse complement strand
GCCAAGGGGGTCGTCGCGCTCAAGGTCGGCGCTGGTCCGGCGCGGCGCTATTTCCGCCCGGGTGACATCATTCTTGAGGTCAACGGCGTCGAGATCGACTCGGTTGCGACCTTGAATGCGGTGCTGGCGCAGGACGGCGGCTTCTGGCGCATTGCGGTGAATCGCGGGGGGCGCGTCCTGAAGCTCGCCGTCGGCGGCTGATGAGCAACCTGTTCCAGGCGGCCGGCATGGGGCGCGATGCACCGCGTCCTCTGGCGGATCGCCTGCGGCCGCAGAAGCTCTCCGATGTGGTGGGTCAGGATCACATTGCCGGCGAGTCCGGTGTCCTGACGCGCATGCTGGCCGCAGGCCGCATCCCGTCAATCATCCTGTGGGGTCCGCCGGGTACCGGCAAGACCACCATCGCGCGTCTGCTGGCGGGCGAGACGGGTCTCGCCTTCGAGCAGATCTCGGCCATCTTCTCCGGCGTGGCCGATCTCAAGAAGGTCTTCGAACAGGCGCGCATCCGGCGCGAGCAGGGGCGCGGTACGCTGCTCTTCGTCGACGAAATCCACCGCTTCAACAAGTCCCAGCAGGATTCCTTTCTACCCGTCGTCGAGGATGGCACCATCATCCTGGTGGGGGCGACGACGGAGAACCCGTCCTTCGAACTGAATGGCGCGCTGCTCTCGCGCAGCCAGGTGCTGGTGCTGAACCGGCTGGATGCGGCCGCGATGAACGCGCTGATCGGCCGTGCCGAGATGTTCGAGCGGCGGCCGCTGCCGGTCGATGAAGCGGCCCGCGCGGCATTGATCGCCATGGCGGACGGCGACGGCCGCTACTTCCTCAATCTCATCGAAGAAGTCTTTGCGGCGGTTCCCGAGGGTGCCGCGCCGCTCACACCCGAAACCCTGGCGATCACGGTCCAGAAGCGCATGCCGCTCTACGACAAGGCGGCCGATGGCCACTACAATCTGATCTCGGCCCTGCACAAGTCGGTGCGCGGCTCGGACCCGGATGCGGCCCTCTACTATCTGGCCCGCATGCTGGTGGCTGGCGAGGATCCGCTCTTCATCGCGCGGCGCCTGGTGCGCATGGCCTATGAGGATGTGGGGCTGGCCGATCCGGAAGCGGCGCATCAGGCGCTGGCCGCCAAGGAGACCTATGACTTCCTGGGCTCGCCCGAGGGTGAACTGGCCTTGGCTCAGGCCGCGGTCTATATCGCCACCGCGCCCAAATCCAATGCGCTGTACACGGCCTACAAGGCCGCGTCCCAGCGGGCCAGGGAGACGGGGTCGCTGGCGCCGCCCAAGATCATTCTCAATGCGCCGACGAAACTGATGAAGCAGCAGGAGTATGGCGCGGGCTACAAGTATGACCACGACCAGCCCGAGGCCTTTTCCGGACAGAACTATTTCCCCGATGGCATGGGCCGCGAGACCTATTACGCGCCGGTCGAACGCGGCTTCGAGCGCGAGGTGCGCAAGCGGCTGGAGTACTGGGCGAAGCTCCGCAAGGAACGCGGCTGACGGCAATGGCCGCGCCCGCGGCGCGGCCATTGTGTGTTTTTGGCGTGGACCTCAGGCGCGCTTGGCGTCGAGGCTCCAGGGTCCGCCGCCGGCCGCAGCCAGGTAGAGGAACACGAAGCAGTACATGATGGCGAGCTCGCCGCCATTGAGGATGGGATAGAAGCCCTGCGGCGCATGGGCCATGAAATAGGCCACTGCCATCATGCCCGACAGGATGAAGGCTGTGATGCGGGTGAAGAGTCCGAGGACGATCAGGATGCCGCCGACGACTTCCAGAAGTCCGGCGAAGCCCATGAAGGAGAAGAGCGGCACGCCGTCCTTGAAGTAGTCGGTCAGCGGAAACCGGAAGATCTTGGTGGTGCCATGGGCCAGGAAGAGAAGCCCGGTCATGATGCGGAGCACCGAGAGAATCGGGCCGGACCAGGAGGCGGGAATGATGCCTGCGTTCATTGTTCTTGCCTTTCGTGTTGGTCTCGGCACGGCCGAGCGGTCACTGTCTACCGCA
>JBGSNJ010000179.1:0-2296 GCA_041739715.1 Aestuariivirga sp. | reverse complement strand
CGGTCGCGCATGCGGGAGGTCTTGTCGCGCTTCCAGCCAGCGAGCGACGTCAGGCCAAAGAGGGCCGCGCGCTGCGACACATGCGGCGGGCAGATATGCAGGCAATCGAGGATCTTCTCGATCTCGGCCAGGAAGCCCGGCCCGGCGATGATCGATCCGACGCGATAGCCGGTCATCGAGAAGACCTTGGAGAAACTGTAGAGGTGAACGAACCCATCCGGCCAGTTGCCGCGCGCGAAGATGCCATGGGGCGGGGCAGTGTCTTCGCGGAAGTCCTTGTAGGTCTCGTCGATCACCAGGGCGAGGCCGCGTTCGACTGCCAGATCGAAGAATGACTCGATCACCTCGGGCGGATAGATGGCGCCGGTCGGGTTGTTGGGCGAGCACAGTACGATGGCGCGGGTGCGGCTGTCGATCAGCGGCACGGCATCGGCGGCGCGCGGCCACGGACTGCCCGGCGACATGGCAGGAACGTAGCGGGCTTCGATGCCGAGCATGCCGAGCCACATGGTGTGGTTGAAGAAATAGGGAACCGGCACGATGACATTGTCGCCCGCCGAGGCCATGGCCATGATGGCGGCAGAAAAGGCCATGTTGCAGCCCGAGGTGATGCAGACCTGCTCGGGAAGCACGGTGCCGCGGTAGTCGGCGGACATATGGGTGGCGAGCGCGGCGCGCAGTTCCGGCAGGCCGAAGATGTCTGTGTAGAGGCTGGTGCCCGGCTCGTGCGCGGCGCGGGCCACCTCGTCCAGCAGCTCCGTTGCGGGCGGATAGCTGGGCACAGCCTGACAGAGATTGAGCAGCTTGCGGTTGCGCAGCCCCGGCCGGATCCAAGTCTGGGCCTCCATGATCGGCGGTGCCTCGATCCGGGAAATGGAAGGATTGACGGCATATGTCATGATGGGGCACCTAGGCGGGACGGGAAAGCGCGGCCAAGATGCCGGGCCACATGAACAGGTGCAAGCATGAAAGCGATCAGGATCTCCGAGACCGGCGGCCCCGGCGTGATGAAGTTCGTCGAAGTTGACGTGCCGAAGCCAGGCCCCGGCGAGGTGCGGCTGCGCCATACGGCGATCGGCCTGAATTTCATCGACACCTATCACCGCTCGGGACTCTATCCGGTACCGTTGCCGAGCGGAATAGGACTCGAGGCAGCGGGCGTGGTTGAGGCCCTGGGCGACGGTGTCAAGGGCCTAAAGGTGGGCGACCGCGTGGCCTATGGCACGGGCGCGCTCGGTGCCTATGCGCAGGTCCGCAATTATCCCGCAAACCGGCTTACCAAGCTGCCCAAGGCGATCGCCGACGAGACCGGTGCCGCCATGATGCTGAAGGGCATGACGGTGCGCTACCTGCTCCGCGCCACCTACAAGGTGAAGCGCGGCCAGACCATCCTGTTCCATGCGGCGGCGGGAGGCGTCGGGCTGATCTTCAGTCAGTGGGCCAAGGCGCTGGGCGTCAAGGTGATCGGCACGGTGGGCTCCGACGAGAAGGTGGAGATCGCAAGGGCGCATGGCTGCGCCCATGTCATCAATTCCTCAACCGAGAACGTGGTGGCGCGGGTGCGCGAGATCACCGGCGGCAAGGGCGTGCCGGTCGTCTATGACGGCGTGGGACAGTCCATGCTGATGACCTCGCTCGACTGTCTCAGCCCCCGTGGCCTGCTGGTGAATTTCGGCAATTCCGGCGGCCCGGTGAAGGCGCTGGACCTCGGCCTGCTGGCGGCGCGCGGCTCGCTCTATGTGACGCGGCCCACACTCATGACCTACACCGCCAACGACGAGGACCTGCGCGAGACAGCTTCCGATATTGTGGAGATGGTGAAGTCCGGCAAGGTGAAGATCCCGATCAACCAGCGTTACGCGCTGTCCGATGCCGTGAAGGCGCATGAGGATCTGGCGGCCCGGCGCACGACCGGAACAACGGTGCTGCTGCCGTGATGCGTTCCGCCACGAAGCCCAATGTCCGCGAGAGCCTGGCGTCCCTGCACGAGATGCTGCGGACAGGGCAGAGCGCGCGGGCCGAACCCATCGCCCGGCAGTTGCAGCTGGCTTATCCGCACCGCGGCGACGTCAACCACATGATGGCGCTCATCCTATCCAACCTGGGGCGGCCGGAACAGGCAGAGCCCTACCATGCCCGCGCGGTCTCGGCCGATGGCCGCAACACCAGCTACCTGCTGAACTACGGGCTCTGCCTGCTGCGCATGGGCCGCGTATCGGAAGCGGCAAGGCATTATGAGCGCGCCGCCGCGCTCGAGCCATCCAATCCCATCGTGACCTGGCGCATCGGATCGTTT
>JBGSNJ010000166.1:0-2959 GCA_041739715.1 Aestuariivirga sp. | reverse complement strand
CTCGGCCAGTAGCGCGCCGCTGATGGACTGCGGTCCGAACAGCGCGCTTTCGAAATCTGCGGCGACCGCCGTCACCTCGTCCGCGTGCCCGTGCGAGGCCGCCAGTGCCATCATCATGTCATGCAGCGCCTCGCCGTCGCCGGGCCGTGCTGCGCGGACCGAGAGGCTCATGCGCTCACCTGCCCGAAGACGGCCAGGGCATAGACCGAGTTCCACACGCCGTGGCAGATCATCGGGACCCAGATGCTGCCGAAACGGTACATCATCCAGCCGAAGGCAAGGCCCAGCATGAAGATGATGCCGATGGCGAGCCACGGCTCGGTGAGATGCATCAGGGACCACAGCGCCGCGGTGACGACCGTCGTCCCGGCCACGCCGATCCGCGTCTTCGACAGCGCTGCGAAGAGCTGACCGCGGAATACCAGTTCCTCCCAGATCGGCGCGCCGAGCGCCACCGAAGGTATGACGAGCGCGAAGAGCCAGGGCGTGTTGGCGATGTCGAACATCGCTTCCTTCACCAGCCCTGCCGAGCCGCTCTCGGGCGACTGGCCCTGCGGCCCCGGCGTGTAGTCCGCCATGTCGATGCCCAGCAGGAGCACCACCATGGCAACGGCGAGATACATCACGACCAGGAACACGAGCACGAAATAGGGCCAGCCCAGGAGGCCGAAGCGCGGCCAGCGGAGGCTCAGCACCTCGCCTACCGTGCCGCCCCGTCCGCGCGCCAGCAGGAAGGCGGCAAGGGCGGTCAGCAGGGCCGTCGGAAAGATCACCAGCAGCGCAGCCTTCACCGCATTGCGCGTGCTCGCCTCCTCGAACATGGCATTGAGCACGACGGACGACAGGGCGATCTGCAGGACCTGGTTGATCACCACAAGCAGGACGGCGACGCCGATGGCGTAGGCAAGCCCGGCCGGATTGGACGGCGCATAGAGGCGGCGGCGCAGGCCTCCGCGCAGGTCTTCGCCGATCAGCATCAAACGGCCACCGGCGCGGCGATATGCGGATGGGACTGGTAGTTGACGATCTCGAAATCCTCGAAGCGGAAGTCGTCGATCGACGTCACGTCGCGCTTGATGACCAGCCGCGGCAGGGGCAGCGGCGTGCGCTTCATCTGCTCGTCGGCCTGATCGAGATGATTGAGATAGAGATGTGCATCGCCCAGCGTGTGAACGAAGGTGCCGGGCTTCAGCCCGGTCACCTGCGCGATCATGTGGGTGAGCAGCGCATAGGACGCGATGTTGAAGGGCACGCCGAGAAAGATGTCGGCCGAGCGCTGGTAGAGCTGGCAGGAGAGCCTGCCCTCGGCCACGTAGAACTGGAACAGGCAGTGGCAGGGCGGCAGCGCCATGCGGTCGACATCGGCCGGATTCCAGGCGGTCACGATCAGCCGCCGCGAATCCGGATTGCTGCGGATGCGGGAAATGACGTCGGCCAGCTGGTCGATCGCCGATCCGTCCCGCGCCGGCCAGGAACGCCATTGCGCACCATAGACCGGCCCCAGTTCGCCCGTCTCATCGGCCCATTCGTCCCAGATGGTGACCTTGTTGTCGCGCAGGTACCGGACATTGGTATCGCCCCGGATGAACCACAGCAATTCGTAGATGATCGAGCGCAGGTGCAGCTTCTTGGTGGTGACCAGCGGAAAGCCGTCGGCCAGGTCGAAGCGCATCTGGTGGCCGAAGATGGAGAGCGTGCCGGTGCCGGTCCGGTCATCCTTGCGATGGCCGTGGTCGCGCACCTGCCGCATGAGATCGAGATACTGTTTCATGAGGCGGAGAAACTAGCCGATTCCGGCCCGGAAGGCGAACCCGCGGCTTGTCCCAATCCACCCTTTCCTTTCCGGCCCCGCGCACCTATATTCGGGGGGTCTCGCCGCAAGGCAAGACTATGGCGATAAACGGTGATCGTACTAAACCATTCGGACCCGGGGGCAGTACCCGGCGCCTCCACCACCGGCCGCGGGAGCCGCGGCCTGTGAGGGGGGCGAAACAGGATCGACGAGGGTGTAAAGGGTCGCTTTTTGCTCGTGATGGTTCCGACGTTATCGGGCTAAACATATAGTTGCCAACGACAACTATGCTCCGGTTGCAGTGGCTGCTTAACGCAGTCTGAGTGACCGAACTCAAGTCCTTGGGCTTAGCCGCCTAAGGCGGGGTCCGCCGGCACCTGGCAACAGAAGCCGGCACTTTCCTCGGTGAATTGCGTTTCGGGTTTCTAGTGGATGACTTTGCGGTGCCGGGGAGGCTATGATCCGGCCTCCGAGTCACGTTTGCCTGGACCTTTCCGATGCCCGAAGACTTGATGCGATATGACCTTCTCGCCCAGCAGGCGCTGCGCGGCGTGGTGCGGGAGGCGCTCAACATCGCGGCCGCGACGGGCCTGCCAGGAGAACATCATTTCTACATCGCCTTCAACACCAAGTATCCCGGCGTCGAGATCAGCGAACGCCTGGCCCAGCGCTATCCGCGCGAGATGACCATCGTGCTGCAGCATCAGTACTGGAACCTCAAGGTGCACGACGACCGCTTCGAGGCCGAACTCTCCTTCGACAACATTCCCGAAAAGCTCGTCATCCCCTTCGACGCGGTCAAGGGCTTCCTCGACCCTGCGGTGCAGTTCGGGCTGCAGTTCGAGAGCGTGCCGGTCAAGAGCAAGCTGAAGGAGGTTCCGGCCGCAGCGGCCCCCGATGCTGCTGCGCCGGACAGCGAGGCAGCGCCCGCAGACGACAGTCCGAAGATCGTCTCACTCGATTCCTTCCGCAAGAAATGAAGCGCATGCGCAAGCTCCTCTCCGCCCTGATCCTGAGCCTTCCGCTTCTCGCCGGTCCCGCGGCCGCGCAATCGGCCGTCGACCAGAAGGCGCTGGCCGCCATGTCCTCCGACGCGGTGGCCAAGCTGCCGGCCAAGAAGGTCTTCGGCGCCCAGAAGGGGCCGGCCAATCTGGCGCCGCGCGCCAT
>JBGSNJ010000150.1:0-17296 GCA_041739715.1 Aestuariivirga sp. | reverse complement strand
GCCGCGAGCCGGCGCGGCCTTTCCGCTTCGGCCTGGTGGACTGGGAAAACTTCCCGCATGACGACTGGGGCCGGCTGCTCGGACGCTTCTGGCGCAACCCGCCAGTGACGCTTCTCGAGCACAATGATGCCTTCGGATGGTTGCCGCTGCGGGAGGCCATCGCCCGTCACCTCTATGAGTGGCGCGGGATTTCGTGCGACACCGAACAGGTCATCGTCACGGCCGGCGGCGTCGATGCCTTCGATCTCGTGGCGCGCGCGGTGCTGAAGGATGGCGATCGGATCTGGATCGAGGAGCCTGGCTATCCGACCGCGCGCCGGGTCTTCGCCTTGGGGGGCGTTTCGGTTGTTCCGGTTCCCGTCGACCACGAAGGACTGGTGGTGTCGGCAGGGCGGGAGCGGGCGGCACAGGCGCGGGCGGCCTTCGTCACCCCGGCACGGCAGTATCCGACCGGTGTCACCATGCCTTTGGCGCGCAGGCTCGAACTCCTGGACTGGGCGGCGGAGGCCGGTGCCATCGTCATCGAGGACGACTACGACAGCGAATACCGCTATGTCGGAAGACCCCTGCCGGCGCTGATGAGTCTCGACAAGCGGGCGAGCGTCATCTACTCGGGCACCTTCTCGAAGGTCTTCTCGCCGATCCTCCGGCTGGGCTATCTGGTGGTGCCGAAGACGCTGGTTGGCCGCTTCCGCGACGAGCGCCTATCGCACGGCGCGCCGCCGTCGCTCATGGCGCAGCCGGCGCTTGCCAGCTTCATGTCGAACGGTGCCTTTGCCATCCACATCCGCCGCATGCGCCGCATCTATGCGGCACGGCGGGAATGTCTCATCGCGGCGCTGAAGCCTGGCGACGGCAGGCTTTTCACCGTGGAAGCTTCGCCGGCGGGCCTGACCCTGCTGCTGCGCCTCGACGATCGCGCCGACGACGAGGGGTTTGTCGCGCGTCTCTTGGCGCATGGCATCGAAAGCCAGTCCCTGTCGGGGCACTATGCAGGTCGAAAGCGCAAGCAGGGGCTTCTCTTGAGCTTTGCCGGCTTCACCGAAGACGAGATCGCCCGCGCGGCGAGGAAATTGATCGAGGTTCTTGATGCATGACTCGCAACGCACGGCCTTTGCCTGGGTCGAGGCCATGCAACCGCACTGGTCGCAATGGAACGCCCATATCTGGGATCTCGCGGAGACGGCGTGGCGCGAATACAGGTCGAGCGCGTGGTATGTCGGAAAGCTGCAGGCCGAAGGATTTGATGTGGAGGAGGGCAGCGGCGGCATGCCCACGGCCTTTGCGGCGACCTGGTCCAATGGGCCCGGTCCCACCATCATGGCCTATGCCGAGTATGATGCCGTTCCGGGCAATTGCCAGATCGCCGACACCTATCGCGCGCCCCGCCATGGCCTGTCGCGCTTTGCAGGCGGCCATACCGACCCGCACTCGGCCCTGGGCATCGGCGCGCTCGTGGGCGCACTGGCTGCCAAGTCGGCAATGCAGGCCCACGGCATTTCCGGCACCATCCGCTTCATGGGCGAGCCGGCCGAAAAGGTGAGAGGATCGAAGCCCATCCATGCGGCGCGCGGTTACTATGATGGGCTCGACGCCATCCTGTCCTTCCACCCCTTCTACATGATGCCCTATTGCAACACGGCGCGCTGGGACACGCATTGCGGCCCCTACTATGCCGCGATCTACGAGTTCCTCTGCGAGAGCCCGGAAACCTGGCTGCAGGGATCGGGAGGTGCCGGCGGTCCCATTCCCGCCGCTCACACCATGGCACGCGCGCCGGGTGCGAATGACGCAGTGGTTGCTATGTATATGCTGTCCAAGATGATGCGCGACCACATGCTGCCGCACAGCGGGACCTGGACATTGAACGAGACAATTCTCGCCAGCGGCCAGGCGACCGCCGACAACCTCGCCGCCCAGATGGCGATGATCATGTTCGCCGCACGCGCGCCCGATGCCGCCATGCTGCAGAACATCCATGCCGTTCTCGACCGCAACGCCGCGGCGGCCGCCGCGGCCGCGCATTGTACCGTCCGGAAGCATTGGGTATCGAAGTCGAAACCCGGCCTCGCCAATCATGCGATGGCGGAGATCACCTTTCGCAATCTGGAAAGGGCGGGCGCGCCGCGCTATGGCGCCGATGCCGTAGCGACGGCCCAGGCCTTGCAACGCGAGCTCGGCCTCGAGGCCATGCCCTCGCCCTTCGCGGATGAACTGTCCCAGCTCATCCCGCCGCAGGAGGCCGAGCGCCGCATCCGCCTCCAGATCCCCGCCTGGCAGACGCACTACACCTCCGACGACTACACGGACATGACGTGGTTTGCGCCCACGGCGCGCTTCTATGTCGGGCGCGCCGTGCTGAAGGCGCCGCCGGGATTTGCCTATCCCGAATGGGCGCTCAATGCCCTGGGCGGCATTCCCGCCTGCATCGACCCGACCATCTCCACGGCAGGCAAGACCATCGCCGCCACCATCCTCGATCTGATGCTGGATCGGGATACCCTGGCGCGTGCCAAGGCCGAGTTCGCGGACCGCAAGGCGAAGGAAGCCGACCCGGTGCCCTGGTGCGACTACGAACCCCCGCTCGATTTTCCGTGGCCGGAGTATGTCGAGACTCCCCGGGGACGGGAGTGGTGGATTCCTGCCACGTCGGCCGATCGGGCGCTGGCGCGCTAGGAGCCCAGCGGCCTGAGCTCCCGCAACAGCTTTTCGCGTATGGCGCGCACATAGTCCTCGAAATCGCGGGCAGGCTCGATGAAGGCGGTGGCCCCGGCGATCACCTTGTCTTCGTAGTAGCGGTCGAGCGCGGAGTCATCGGCCATGATGGGCAGTCCGTTCACGGTGATCTCGGCGGCGAGCGCACGTTTCCGCGCTGCCTCGAGGTCTGCGCCGCCATTGTCCGGCCCGTCCCCCGAGACGTCGATGATGCGGCGGAATCCTTCGTAGTCGTTTGACTCGATCAGCATGCGGCTGTCGTCGAGTGCGGTGGCGATCGAGGTGGAACTGGCCCATTGCCAGCGGCGGATCAGCCCGATCTGGAAACCGAAGGCCTTGGCTTCGCGGGCCGAGCGGACCGGCGTGAAGGGAAGCACGATCCGCGTCTCTCCGGGTGCGCCCCACTGCAGCACGGCGATGGCCGCCCCAAGGGGCTTGAGGTTCTCCACCGCCTGCAGCACCTCGGGATCGCGGAACGCTAATGCGAGACCCTCCAGCTGCAGCTGAAATTCCCGCCGGTCCACGCTGGCCGAGCTGTCGAGTGCGAGGACCAGTTCGACGGCCACCGGCTCCTGCGCCTTGGCCTCAGCTTGTGCCAGAAACGGGATCGCCAGAACCATGCGTGACGCAGTGTCGCGCACCTTCCGCCATACGACAGCCCATTTCCGGATTAAGACTTGTGCCATGCGCAAACTCACGCTCGAAATCGCCGTCGCCGCTGCCCTCACGCTCGGTGCCATCCTAGCATCCGCCACCGGCGTCAGCGCCAGTGACGTTCTGGTGAAGGATGCCTATGCCCGCGCGTCGGCCACGCCTGTGGCAAAGGCGGGTGCGGTCTATGTCTCGATCACCAACCAGGGAACGTCGGCCGACCGGCTCCTGGCGGTCTCGAGCCCGGTCGCGTCCATGGCGACGCTGCACCGGACCATCAAGGATGGCGACATCATGCGCATGGAGGAGGCAGGCCCTGTCGACCTCCAGCCGAACGGAACCCTCACCATGGAGCCCGGCGGATTGCATGTCATGCTGATGGGTCTGAAGGCGCCGCTCAAGCAGGGCGAGGAGGTTGAGCTTACGCTGGTCTTCGAAACGGCTGGACCCGTTACGGTCAAGGTGCCCGTCGGTTCTGCAGTCGCAGGCACCGAGACCAAATAGCCTCGCACACGATCAGGCCGTCGTCGCGTCCGATTCCGGCGGTTCGGTCAGCGGCTTGACCGCCTTGTTCTCCGCGATGACCTTCCAGTAGATCAGCGCTGCGTAGAGGGCAGCGAAGATCGCGCCCCACCACCACAGGCCGAAGACCATGGGCAAGATGAACATTTCCAGCCCGATGATCACGTAGTTGGGCTCGCGGAATATGCTGAAGGGGCGCGACCCCTCGAAAGGTTCGCTGGCATTGACCACGATGCGCGAGGTCCATCGGCTGCCGAGCAGGGCCACGATCCATCCCCGCGCCGCCTCGAGGCCGATATAGGCGAAAAGCCAGGGCCAGCTCACCTCCAGCCGGTAGGCGAGATACCACAGGCCGATCAGCCAGGCCGCCTGCAGGAGGATCATCACTGGCTGCAGGTTCGGTCCGATGACGAAGCCGCCCCGGGCAACCTGCCGCCGCGTGTTGCGGGTGGCGATGACGAACTCCACGATGCGCTGCAGCGTGGCGAGGGAGAGGATGATCACGTTGGTCCACATGCGGACTGGATAGCACGTTTCATCCGAACATTGCACGGGGTCGGCCATGCGGTTCCGCCCATTGTGGCCCGGGTGGCAGCGGGTATATGGAACGGCAGGGCTTCACGCATGGATCTGCTGCATATCGTCTTGCTTTTCGCGGGTGGCCTCCTGGCCGGCCTGATCAACGTCATGGCCGGCGGCGCGGGCTTCATGACTTTTCCCCTGCTGCTGGCCGCGGGCCTCAGCGAGATCGAGGCCAATGCCTCGAATTTCGTGGCGGTCCTGCCCGCCAATGTGGTGGGAACCGTCGTCTATCGCAGAGAACTGGCCAGCGTGCGGCGCCATTTGTGGTTGCGGCTGCTGTTGGCGGCCGCGGGGGGCGTCATCGGCTCCACCATCCTGATCATGACCGGCGAGGCCGCCTTCGAGAAGGTGATCCCCTGGCTGCTGCTGTTTGCGACGCTCTCCTTCGCCCTGGGCCCGTGGCTGAAGCAGAAGCTGGAGCGCGACTTCAACTTCGACGGCAGCCGCTGGCTGTGGCTGTCCTTCGTGCTGGAGTTCATCGTCTATGTCTATGGCGGGTACTTCGGCCTCGGCATGGGCATCGTGATGTTCGCGATCTATTCGATCTTCTCGCAGATGAACATTCACCAGGCGAATGCCATCCGCAACATCACCATCACGCTGATGACCGTGATCAGCATCGCGATCTTCGCTCAGGCCGGCGTCATTCGCTGGATTCCCTCCCTCGTGATGATGAGTGGCGCGGTGATCGGCGGCTATATCACGGCGCGCTTCGCCAAGCGCATGCCTCCGAATGTCATCCGCAATGGCATCCTCGTCTGGGCCGTCTGCCTCACGATATTGGCATTCTGGCGCTATCTTTGACGCGGCCTTCGCGGTGCGCGGCATAGAGGCCGGTGATCGCGATCAGCAGCATGCCCGACATGGCAAGCCAGTCCGGATATTCGCCGAAGACCAGAATGCCATAGACGATGGCGAAGAGCATGATGGAATAGCGGAATGGCGCCGTCGCGGAGAGGTCGCCGAGGCGCAGCGTCGTGACCATGAACAGGTAGCCGCAGGCGAGGAAGACCGCGGCGAGGGCGAGCGTGCCCAACTGCCAGGCGTCCGGCATGGTAAAGCCCTGTACCGCGCAGAGCGCAGCGCCACCCGCGGTGACGAACGCGGCGTTCGCCAGTGCGATGAGAAAGGTCGGGATGCGGGCCGGAATGCGGCGCGTGGCAATGTCGCGGACCGCCACGGCAAGCACGATCAGCAGCGCGAAGACATCGTAGATCGTGAAGTTGGCCGGGGTCGGCTTGACGATCAGCAGAACGCCGAGGAATCCCACGACGATCGCCACCATGCGGCCGAAACCGATCCTTTCGCGCAGCACCAGCGCCGACAGCAGGGCCACCGCCAGCGGCACCACCTGCATGACGGCGGTGATGTTGGCGATCGGCATGTGCATGAGCGCCATGATGAAGAGAATGGTGGCGATCAGGTCGAGCGTGGTGCGCAGCAGGACATAACGGCTGCGCAGCAGCGGGAGGTTGCCGAGAACCCCCTGCCAGGCGCAGATGAGACCGATGAAGGCCATGGCGATCACGCCGCGCACCATGATGATCTCGCCCACCGGCAGGCTGTTGCCCACCAGCTTGATCAGCGTATCGTTGGTAACGAACGACCCCATGGCCAGGACCATGAAGACGCCTGCGCGGAGCACTGTGTTTTCGGGAAGCCGGACCATGTGCCCGGCTGTCTAGCGCGATTTGCCGCCTGACGGCAGTGCCCTGGGTGCATCCAAGCCCTGCGGCGGGCGGCGCATCGCTCTGCTGGCCCGGTGTTGGCGTTCAACCGCCGGTGACGCTCATGTGGCGGGCGACCGCCGGCTTGTTGCGGCGCCGGTCGATGACGAAGTCATGGCCCTTGGGCTTGCGGCCGATCGCCTCGTCAATGGCGGCGTTGAGCAGGTCGTTGCCCTCGGAGGCCCGCAGAGGTGCGCGCAGGTCGGCGGCGTCTTCCTGGCCCAGGCACATGTAGAGCGTTCCGGTGCAGGTCAGCCGCACGCGGTTGCAGCTTTCGCAGAAATTGTGGGTGAGCGGCGTGATGAAGCCGAGGCGTCCGCCGGTCTCCCTCACCCGCTCGTAGCGCGCCGGTCCGCCGGTCTTGTAGGGAATGTCCTCAAGCGTGAACCGGTCCATGAGGCCGGCCCGGACGACCGACAGGGGCAGATACTGATCCGTGCGGTCGCCGTCGATGTCGCCCAAAGGCATGGTCTCGATCAGCGTCAGGTCCATGCCTTCCCCATGTGCCCAGCGGATCATCTCTGGGATTTCCCCGTCATTGACGCCCTTGAGCGCCACCGCGTTGATCTTGATGGCAAGGCCCGCGGCCTGCGCGGCGCGGATCCCGTCCTTCACCTTCGCCAATTCGCCCCAGCGCGTGATGGCCTTGAACTTCGCGTCGTCCAGGGTGTCGACCGAAACGTTGATGCGGCGCACGCCATGGACGGTCAGTTCGGCAGCATGCCTGGCCAGCTGGCTGCCGTTGGTGGTGAGCGTCAGCTCCTCCATCGCGCCGGAGCGGAGATGGCGGCCGAGGCTTGCAACCAGTGTCATGATGCCCTTGCGCACCAGCGGTTCGCCGCCGGTGAGGCGGATCTTCTTTACGCCCTTCTCGACGAAGGCTGTGCAGACCCGGTCAAGCTCCTCGAGCGAGAGCAGGTCCCTCTTGGGCAGGAAGGTCATGTCCTCGGCCATGCAATAGACGCAGCGGAAATCGCAGCGGTCTGTCACCGAGACCCGGAGGTAGGTGACATGCCGGCCGAAGGGATCGATCATGGTCGCCTGGGACATCCGTCATATCTGGCCTCACATTGCGACGGGGTCAAGGCCCGGCTCAGCCGCCAGGAGCGGGCACGGACAGCAGCCAGGACTTGAACGCGGCGATGGCGGCAGCATGCCGATGGCCGGGATCGGCCGGCTCGATGACGTGATAGGCATGATCTTCCTTGATCACGACCTCCGAGACCTGAACGAGACGGCCGCTGTCCAGGTCATCGGCGATGAGGAGCCTGGGGCACAGCGCAATTCCCTGCCCGGCGAGGGCCGCGGCCCGCAGGAGGTTGAAGTCCTGGAAGATGGGCCCCGGCGCCGGCCCGGCATGTTTCAGCCCGGCGCGGCGCATGTAGGCCTGCCAGTCATGGCGATTGGTGTCGTGCAGCAAGGGCCTGCCGAGCAGGGCCTGCGGCGAGTCGAGCGGGCCCTCGCGGTCGAGCAGCGCCCGGTTGCAGACGGCCACCGTCGCCCCGTCCAGGAAGCGGGTGGCCCTGCAGCCCTCCCAGTCGCCGGTCCCCCACAGGATGGCGATGTCGATGTCGTCGAAGTCCAGCGCCTGCTCGTGGAAGGCATAGACGACCTTGACCGATATCTCGGGCCATTCGGCGAAGAAGCGGGTCAGCCGAGGTATGAGCCAGATTGTCGCAATGGAAGGCAAGGCGGCAATCGTCAAGGCCGGCCCGGCGTCGCTCTGGGCGATTCGCTTGCAGGCCAAGCCGATGATGTCGAAAGCCTCGGCCAGAGACCTCGCAAGTTCCTCGCCCTTCGGCGTCGGCACGGTCTGGCGGCCGCGGCGTTCAAACAGGGACGTACCGAACCAGTCTTCGAGCAGCCGGATCTGATGGCTGACCGCCGACTGGGTGACATGCAGCTCCTCGGCGGCGCGCGAGAAGCTCTGGGATCGCGCGGCAGCTTCCAGGCATTTGAGCGCATTGAGCGGCGGCAGCTTGGGCATCCGGATCTCCATGAGATTTGCTCATGGATTATGTGAGGGATGATCCTTTGACTCAAGTCCGCCTTTTGCCAGACATGCAAGCGTGATCTGCATCTGTATGGAGGACACCGTGCCCGCTCTCGAACGCCCCGGCCTCGTCGACTACCGCAATAACGGCAAGCGCCCGAAGCCGACCTTTTCGGCAGCCGAAATGCAGCGGCGTCAGGACAACATCCGCGGCTGGATGGCCCGGAGCAACGTGGATGCCTGCCTCTTCACCAGCTACCACAACATCTGCTACCTGTCGGACTTCCTCTACTGCTACTTCGGCCGCAGATACGGCCTGGTGATCACCCAGAAGGGTGCAACCTCGGTGAGCGCGGCCATCGACGGCGGCCAGCCGGCGCGGCGGACCTTCGGCGACAACGTCACCTATACGGACTGGACGAAGGAAAACTACCTTACGGCGGTGCAGGGGCTGGTGAAGGGAGCCAGGCGGATCGGCATCGAGTTCGATCACGTGAACCTGGACTTCCGCAAGCAGCTTCAGGACGCCTTCCCGGGAGTCGACTTCGTCGACGTCGCAGCACCATCGATGCGCATGCGGATGATCAAGTCGGCGGAGGAGATCAAGCACATCATCAAGATGACCCGGATTGCCGACATCGGTGGTGCAGCCGTGGTCGAAGCGACCGCGGTGGGCGTTCCCGAACATGAAGTGGCGCTGCATTCGACCCAGGCCATGGTGCGCGAGATCGCACGGGTCTTTCCGAACGCCGAACTGATGGACACATGGACCTGGTTCCAGTCGGGCGTGAACACCGATGGGGCGCATAATCCGGTGACCAGCCGCAAGATCCGCCGCGGCGACATCCTGAGCCTGAACTGCTTCCCGATGGTGGCCGGCTACTACGTCGCGCTGGAGCGCACGCTCTTTGCCGAAACGGCCTCGAAGGAACATCTCCGGCTCTGGGAGGTCAACTGCCACGTTCATGACGAAGGAAAGAAGCTGCTGGTTCCCGGTGCGAAATGCTCCGACGTGGCAAAGGCGCTAAACGACATCTATGCCAGCCATGACCTCCTCAAGTACCGTACCTTCGGCTATGGCCATTCCTTCGGCGTGCTCTGCCACTACTATGGGCGGGAAGGCGGCCTGGAACTGCGCGAGGACTGCGACACCGTCCTGGAGCCCGGCATGGTCGTCTCGATGGAGCCGATGATCATGATTCCCGAAGGCCAGAAGGGCGCCGGCGGCTACCGCGAGCATGACATTCTCGTGATCACCGAGAAGGGCAACCGCAACATCACCGGCTTTCCCTATGGGCCCGAACACCTCATCGTCCAGCCGCATCGCGCTGCGCGGCGGGCAAGACCCGCCAAGTCCAGGGCTTCCCGAAAGACGTGATTGCCGCCGGATGGCGCTTCGCGCGCGGGGCTTGAATGCGACGCAGGTGGCTCTATGATCCGGCTCAGCAGCCGCGACGCCGACCACAGTGAGGTAAAAGGGGAATGGCCAGGGACATCGCGACCGACGACATGATGGTACGCTTCGTCGACGTGCAGAAGAGCTACGACGGCGAAACGCTTGTCGTGAAGAACCTCAATCTCGACATCGCCAAGGGCGAGTTCCTCACCATGCTGGGGCCCTCCGGGTCTGGCAAGACAACGACGCTGATGATGCTGGCCGGTTTCGAGCCTGCCACCCATGGCGAGATCTACGTGAAGGGTCAGCCGATCAACAACGTGCCGCCGCACAAGCGCGGCATCGGCATGGTGTTCCAGAACTACGCGCTTTTCCCCCACATGACGATCAACGAGAACCTTGCCTTCCCGCTGCAGGTGCGCGGCGTGGGCAAGGCGGAGACCGAGGAGCGCGTCGCCAAGATCCTCAAGATGGTGGAGTTGCCGCAGATGGGCAATCGCCGCCCGGGACAGCTCTCCGGCGGACAGCAGCAGCGTATCGCGGTGGCCCGCGCGCTGGTCTTCGAGCCCGATCTGGTGCTGATGGACGAACCGCTCGGCGCGCTCGACAAGCAGCTGCGAGAGCAGATGCAATACGAGATCAAGCACATTCACGAGCGGCTGGGCGTTACCATCGTCTACGTGACGCATGACCAGTCGGAAGCGCTGACCATGTCGAATCGCATCGCCGTGTTCAATGACGGCGTCGTGCAGCAGCTTTCGACCCCCGACGAGCTTTACGAGCGTCCAGTCAATTCCTTCGTCGCGCAGTTCATCGGCGAGAACAACAAGCTGAAGGGAACGGTCAGCGAGATCGGCGCCGACAAGGTTGCGACAGTGAAGCTCGAGTCCGGCGACATCGTGAAGGCCCTGGCTGTCAATGTGAGGGGCAAGGGCGACCGCACGCTGCTCTCCGTCCGCCCGGAGCGGATCGAGATCAATCCGACAAAGAAGTCGGCTGATGTGATCCTCGACGGCCGGATTGCCGAATTGATCTATCTCGGAGACCATATCCGCGCCCGTCTCGAAGTGGCCGGCCATGACGACTTCATCGTCAAGGTTCCCAACAAGGGCGGCGCCGCGACGGTGGCCGAGGGGCGCGAGGTGAAAGTCGGGTGGCGTTCAGAGGATTGCCGCGCTCTGGATTACATGGATTTCCGAAACTGAGGAGCTGAAGGACATGGCAAACAGGCGGGCAGGCGTCATCCTCACCCGGCTGATTGCGAGCGTTCTCGGCCTGGTGCTCATCTTCGTGCCTCCGCCGCCCGGGCGGGCGCAGGACTACGAGGTCGACCTCGCGCTTGTCCTCGCGATCGACTGCTCCTTCAGTGTCGACAGCGAGGAATACCGGCTGCAGATGGAGGGGCTGGGCCGCGCTTTCCTGCGGGAAGAAGTCAAGGCCGCCATCCGCCAGGGCGTCAGGCAGCGCATCGCAGTGACGGCGGTGCAATGGTCCGACGAGAACAATCAGAGGGTCATCCTCCCCTGGGTGATCATCGAAGGCAATGCCGATGCCGACGAAATCGGCATGCGGCTGGCCTCCTCTCCCAGGGTGCTGGCGCAGGGCGGCACCTCGATCTCCACGGCATTGCTCTTCTCCGCGAAGCTGTTCGACACGGCACCCAGCGCCGAGCGGCGGGTGATCGATGTCTCAGGCGATGGCCGCAACAATATCGGGCCGCCTACCGCTGCGGCCCGCGACCGGGTTGTCGCGCAGGGCATCACCATCAACGGCCTCTCCATCCTCAACGAGTGGGACACGCTCAACCTCTATTTCGAATCCCATGTCGTGGGAGGGCCCGGGCATTTCGTGATTCCAGCCGCAGACTATGAGGATTTTGCCGAAGCGATCTTCCGCAAGCTGCTGCGCGAGATCACCGGTCCCGGTATCTCGTAAGGTGAAAAACCCTCACGCTTGACCCTGTCAGATCAGCCACATATCGGAAGGCACGCATCACCTTTCGAAAGCCAGATCATGCAGCCATTCACCTTGAGTTCGATCCCCGAAATCCACTTTGGCCCTGGCCGGCTTGCCGATCTGGGCGGCAAGGCCGTGACGCTGGCCGGACAGGGCGGCCATGTGCTGGTCGTGGCCGATCCGGCGCTCGCAGCTCTTGGCATCACGGCCAGGGCGGTCGAGTCCCTGGCACAGGCGGGCTTTGCCATCTCCGTCTACGATGCCTTGAAGGGCGAGCCAAAACAGTCCGACATCGACAGCGCCGCTGAAATTGCGCGGAAAGCGAAATCCAGCCTGATCGTCGGACTTGGCGGCGGCTCGACCCTCGATACCGCGAAGCTGGTGGCCTGCTGCGCCGTTTCCGGCCAAAGTGCGGCGGCCTATGCCCTTTGCGCCACGCCGCTGCCGTCGCAACCGCTGCCGATCATCGCCGTTCCGACCACGGCCGGCACGGGCTCCGAAACCACCCGCGTTTCGGTCTTTGCCAATGCCGAGAGGCAGAAGGTCTGGGCCTGGGGCGAGGAACTGAAGCCAGACCTCGCGATTCTCGATCCCGAACTGACGATCGGTGTTCCGCCGCATATCACCGCCGCAACCGGCCTCGACGCGCTGGTCCATGCCATCGAGGCCTGCACCAACAAGCACCGGACCGAAGGCAATGATCTCTACTGCCTGCAGGCCATCACGCTGATTTCGGCCAGTCTCGAACGGGCGATCGGGAACCCTGGCGACATTGCGGCACGCGGCGCCATGCTGCTGGGTTCCTGCTATGCCGGCATCGGCATCGATAACTGCGGCACGGCACTGGCTCACAACATCTCGCATGCGATTGCCGATCTCGCGCCCATTCCGCATGGCCGCGCCACCGGGCTTGCCATGCTCGCCACCATCGACTGGGTGGCGGAAGGGCATCCAGCTGCCTTCGCGCGCGTGGCCCGCGCCATGTCGTCGGTCGACGCCGTCTCGGCCTATGACCGCCTGGTGCGCGCCACCGGCATCAAGATATCCCTCGAAGGGGACGGCTTGGACCTGAAGGACCCTGAACTTCTGGCGCGGCACATGGCATCGCCGGCAAACAACCCGATGCGCAAGTCGACGGCCCGCTATCCGAGTGACGAGGATCTCGTCATGCTGGCTGGCCGCATGCTGTCCCTTCACTAGGCCCGAGCGGCGTTAACGTCCCGGTACGTCCGGACTAGGCAACCGCACAGGACATGCTAGAAGCCCCTCCCTGATGGATGATGTTTTCCGGAATGCAGTGTGGCTCATCGGGGCAATCCGCAAGGGGCTCGAGGCGCGGGGGGGCGATGGGGTCGACGAGGTGCTCCGGCGCCTGGCCGAGCACCGGCTGGAACCGGCAGATTTTCGCTTGCCCGAGCCCACGCGACTGCCGGTGCTGAAGTATCTCCCTGACTGTATCGGGCAGGCCATGCTGCTGGACGCCGACCTCGCGGCGGCGCTCGCGGCCATCGAGGACGATTTGCACTGGGCGCGGTCGGCGTCCTACAGCGATGCCGTCCTGGGCGAGGGTTTCTGCGACAACTATGGCTGGGCCGAACTCATTGGATACGGCGGCTTCTTTGACGGTGACGACTTCCGCCTCGGCTTGCTGATGCTGGGGCCCGATCGGCACTACAGGGATCACTATCACCCCGCGCCGGAACTCTACTGGCCCCTGACCGGTCCTTCCGACTGGAAGGCCGGGGCTGGCGGGTTTGTGACGCGGTCAGCCGGCGAGATCATCTGGCACATTCCGTGGAAGGTGCATGCCACTGCCACCGGCAGCACGCCACTCCTGGCTGTCTGGAGCTGGACACGGGACGCGGACACACCTGCGAAGCTCGTCGGCGCATGAGCGCGCTGAAGATCATGCTCGTCACCGCCGCGGCGGCCTATGGGGCAATCGTGGTGCTGATGTTCCTGTTTCAGCGGAACCTCCAGTACCATCCTGAAAACAAGGGACTGACGCCGGAGAGCGTCGGCCTTTCCGGCGTCGGGGACATCACCATCGCCACGCCGGACGGAGAAAGGATCCGGGCCTGGCATCTGCCGGCCCCGGAAGGCAGGCCCACCATCCTCTTCTTCCAGGGCAATGCCGGCGAAATCGGCGACCGGCCTGCGCGCATGCAGTTCTACGGCGACAATGGATTCGGCGCACTCTTCGTGTCCTATCGCGGCTTTGGCGGCAGCAGCGGCACGATGAGCGAGGCTGGCCTGGTCTCGGACGGTGTCGCGGCCTACGACTGGCTGACGGCGCAGGGTGTCAGCGCCGATCGCATTCTCGTGGTAGGCGAGTCGCTTGGAACAGGAGTCGCCGTCCAGCTCGCCGCACAGCGGCCCGTTGCCGCGCTGGCGCTGGAAGCGCCCTATACCGCGACAGTCGATGTCGGTGCAGAGATCTACTGGTGGCTTCCGGTGCGCTTGCTGATGAAGGACCGCTTCCTGTCACGCGACCACATCAGGAATGTGCGAGCGCCGGTCCTGATCGTGCATGGCGATGCTGACCGGCTCATTCCGGTGGCGCATGGGCAGAGGCTCTTCGAACTGGCCAGTGAGCCCAAGGAGATCGAGATCATTCCCGGTGGGCGTCATGACGTGATCCTCGAGCCCGAAGTCTGGACGCGCGAGGTGGCCTTCTTCGAACGCGTGCTCGCGCGTCAGTAGCGCGGCGGCGGGACAAAGCCGCCATACTCCCTCTCCAGAAGCTCGGCAAACCGGATGGCGGTGAAGTCGCCATACTGCCGTGCGATGATCTGAACGCCGGCCGGCAGGCCTTGCGGTGTCAGGCCCATTGGCGCAACGGTCGAAGGCAGATAGAAGCAACCGGAGTAGCCGGCCCAGAACAGCTGATCGGTGGTCGCCACGCGCTTTCCGTTGACCTCGATCGTTCGTTCATGGCGTTCGCCCACATGGTCGTGCGGAAAAGCGGCCGAGGCCGCGGCGGGGCAGAGCATCACGTCCCAGTTCTCGAAGAACTGATCCCACAGCAATCGCATCTGGTGGCGGCGTTCGTTGACCATCAGCCAGGACCTGTGCGGTGTCACGTAGGCCCGCAGCATCTTGGCATAGTAGCTGTCATCGCTGTCGGCGAAACCCTTCACCTTGGCGGCGTTGATCGCGAATTCCTCCTCGGTCTGGCGGCGGCTGGTCGCGGCGCGGAGCAGGGTGATATAGACGTCCATCGCCTCGCCAGTGGAGAACCCCGGCCGTGCATCGAGCGACAGTGCCTTCACGCGCTTCGCAAGGAATGCCGCAAGCTTCGCCAGGAGCTCCTGCACCGGCTGATCCACCTCGCTCTCCGGCGAGGTCAGCATGACGGCGACGCGGAACTGCTTCAGCTTCGTCTGCCGCACCGGCGGCAACGAGATTTTCATTGCACGCGCCTCGGCGCCATCGCTGCCGGCCAGGAGCTTCATCATCGCGGCCAAGTCGCGGGCAGAACGCGTAAGGGGACCGGCAACCGAGATGTCGGTGGGGTGCACCACGCCCGGCAGGAAATGGCCACGATAGGGCACGACGCCCCATGTGGGCTTGTGTCCATAGATGCCGCAGTAATGTGCAGGATTGCGGATCGAGGCTCCGATGTCGGACCCGATCTCGATGGCCGACATCCCCGTGGCCAGCGCCACGGCCGACCCACCCGAGGAGCCGCCGGGCGAGCGCGTCAGGTCCCAGGGATTGTTGGTCGTGCCATAGATGTCATTGTAGCTTTGCCAGTCGGCAAGCATCAGCGGCACGTTGGTCTTGCCATAGATCACCGCTCCGGCATCGGTGAGCCGCTTGAGCGCCACGGCATCCGAGGCCGCGGTATTGTCGCGGAAGCGCGGGACGCCCCAGGTCGAAGGCGTTCCGGTCCAGTCGAAGGACTCCTTCGCCGTCATCGGCACGCCATCGAATGCGCCGATCGGCTTGCCACGTTTCAGCCGCCGGTCTGCCGCGGCCGCCGCTGACCTGGCCCGATCGATATCGGTCACCACCACGGCGTTGAGCGCGTCATTGTGGCGGGCATACTGGTCGAGGCAAATGTCCAGCAGGTCCCTGGCCGAGACCTTGCGAGCCCGCAGCAAGCGGGCGAGATCAAGCGCGGAGCGGTAGTGAAGCGGCAGGGCCATCGGCAGTCTCCATCGATCCGGCCAAGCCTAGCCGATGGCGGCGGCCGCACAAGGCCGCGCCGGCATGACTGGATTGCAATCGGCATGGCTGACGAGTCTGCCGCCACCGTGTAGAGCAGCGCAATGGACCGCCAACGTGCCATCATCGGCTATCTGCTTGTCGCGGCGGGTTCGGCCATGTTCTCGTCCAAGGCGATCTTCATCAAGCTCGCCTATCTCGAACGCCCGGACCCACTGCTGATGCTGGCCTGGCGCATGGCTTTTGCACTGCCGGTCTTTCTGCTTGTCGGGGCCGTCGAGGTCTTCTGGCGCCGCAAGGACGGGCGCCCGATGCCCGGTCCGGCTGCCATTCTCGGCGCCGTCTCGGTCGGGCTGGTGGGGTACTATCTGGCCATGATCCTCGACTTCTGGGGACTGCTCTATGTCTCCGCCCAGCTCGAGCGCCTTGCGCTCTTTACTTATCCGATCTTCCTGATCTTCATCGGCGCCGCCTTCTTCGGCATGCGGTTGAGCTGGAGCAATGTCCTGGCCGCAATCGTCTCTTATGCCGGTCTTGCCGTGGTGTTCCTCAATGACTTTTCCTCTGCGGGCAGCCAGGTGACGCTGGGAACTGCCCTGGTCTTGTTGTCAGCCGTCGCCTTCGCCGTCTACCAGCTTCTCGCCAAGGGCTACATCAGCGAGATGGGTGCAACGCTCTTCACTTCGCTCGCGCTGTCGGGGGCGGCGCTGACAACGCTGGCCCATGTCTTCATCGTTCGTGGCGCGCTCGATACCTCGGTCTCGCACCGCTATCTCCTTCTTGCGGCCGGGACGGGACTCATCGCCACCGTCATCCCGTCCTTCTTCGTCAATGCCGGCATGGGGCGGATCGGAGCGGCCTCGACCGCGATGATCTCCAACGTCTCGCCGCTGCTGACCATCTACTTTGCCGTGCTGATCCTTGGCGAGGACTTCACGTTGGCAGATGGCATCGGAACGGCACTGGTCGTCGGCGGCGTGGGCTATCACACCTGGCGCGATCTCCGCCGCAAGGCGGCACCCGCCGACGAGCCCTAGCTGACGTTGTCGGGCAGCGTTTCCTTGCGCTTGGCCATGAAGGCCTGAAGCTGCTCGTCAATGCCCTGGTCGAGCGCCGGCGCGTCATATTCGGCCAGCATCTTCTTCCACTGGGCATTGGCACGCGCCACGATGTCCTTGCCGCCGTCGTCGCGCCACTGTTCGAAGGAATTGTTGTCGGCCAGCTGCGAGCGCCAGAAGGCTGTCTCGAAATTGGCCTGCGTGTGCGAGCAGCCGAGGAAGTGCGAACCGGGCCCCACTTCGCGCATCGCGTCCAGCGCCTGGCCGTTCTCGGAGAAATCCAGTCCCTCAGCGAACTTCTGCAACATGGTCAGCTGGTCGGCATCCATGATCAGCTTCTCGTAGGACGAGGCGAGGCCGCCTTCCAGCCAGCCGGCCGCATGGAGACAGAAATTCACACCACCGAGCAGCGTCGGCCACAGCGTGTTGGCGCTTTCGTAGGCCGCCTGTGCATCGGGGATCTTGGATCCGCAGAGCCCGCCGCCGGAGCGGAAGGGCACGCCCATGCGGCGCGCCAGCTGGGCCG
>JBGSNJ010000074.1:0-6033 GCA_041739715.1 Aestuariivirga sp. | reverse complement strand
CTGACGCGCCGCCGGCTCGCGGTACTGGAACTGCTGCGCGCTGTGATGCTGGCCGCGGTGACCGCGCTGGCGGCCCTGCCGCTTGGATTGGCGCTGGCGGCCATCCTGCTCAATGTCATCAACGTGGAGGCCTTCGGATGGAAGCTGCCGATGCAGATCTTTCCGGGTGACTGGCTGGTTCTCTTGTTGCTGGCCCTCGTGGCCGCGGCCCTGGCGGCACTGGTGCCGGCCTGGCGGCTGACGCGCATCGCACCCGCAGATCTTCTCAAGGTCTTCGCCCATGAACGTTAGGGCTCTTCTGATCTGGTTTATCATGGCGGTGCCCGCTCTCGCGCAGGGCTTTGCCGGCCTCGGCACGTCGGCGGAGGGATTCGCGGTGCCGCAACGCGGAACGCCGCTGGTCTTTCCGCGCGATCATGGCGCCCATCCCGATTTCCGCATCGAATGGTGGTACCTCACCGCCAATCTCGAAGCGGCGGACGGCACGGACTATGGCATCCAGTGGACGCTGTTCCGCTCCGCCCTGGTGCCCGAAGAAAGGCCCAGCTGGTCGAGCCCGCAGATCTGGATGGGCCATGCGGCGATCACCACGGCCACGGACCATTTCGTGGCCGAACGCCTGTCGCGTGGCGGCACCGGCCAGGCCGGAGTGACGCTCCAGCCCTTCGCGGCCTGGATCGACGACTGGCGGATGACGAGCACATCTCCTGCCGGGGTCGATCCGCTCTCGCAGGTCTCGCTGCGGGCATCAGGCCTCGACTTTTCCTACGCGCTCACGCTCGATGCGCAAGGCCCCCTGGTGCTGCAGGGCGACCGCGGCTACTCGGTCAAGTCCGATCAGGGGCAGGCGAGCTACTACTACTCGCAGCCTTTCTATCGCGTCGCCGGCACGCTGCATCTGCCGGGCGGGCCCGTTGAGGTGTCTGGCCAGGCCTGGCTTGACCGCGAGTGGTCTTCACAGCCCCTGGCGGAGGATCAGAGCGGCTGGGACTGGTTCTCGCTGCATTTCGATAGTGGCGCGAAGCTGATGGGGTTCCGCCTGCGGGACTCAGGCGACGGTTTCACGTCTGCAACATGGATCACGGCCGACGGCAGATCAGAACCCATTGCACCCGGAACCTTGAAGCTCACGCCGCTCGAAACGGAACAGGTGGCAGGCCGCGAGGTACCGGTGCGCTGGCGGGTGGAACTGCCCGGCAAGGGCGTTGACATCATGACCACCCCGCTCAACCGCCAGTCCTGGATGGCCACGCTGTTTCCCTATTGGGAAGGGCCGATCAGCTTCACCGGAACCATGTCCGGCAAGGGCTATCTCGAGATGACGGGCTACAAGTGATCAGCGGCTGATGATCGAGGCCGAGGCCACGAGCTCGTCGAGCAGCGCCATGGTGGCATCGCTGGAACAGGCAAAGGGATTGAGCACGGCCTTCTCGTGATACTTCAGCAGCAGGCCCGGGTTGATGCGCGACAGGTCGACATGGCCCATGGTCCAGTTGCTGAACTTGCGTTCGCGGATCTCGTCGTAGGCCAGGAGCCGCACATGGGTATGGCGCTGATCGCGCACGATGGCGTTGAACAGTTCGCAGACCTCGTCGCGGCCGCCTTCGAGCACCTGGATGAAGACGTCGCCGCTGTAGCACAGAATGCCGGTGATGCCGCGCGGCGGGTTCTGCGTGCGCGACTGTTCGAGGATGCCTTCGATCACCGCGGGCTTCAGCGGGGCGGCGGCGCGGCTGGCATAGAGGCAGCGGACGATCATGGCGGCGTTCAGTCCTTGAGATTGACGAGGGAGAGGAATTCGCGGCGCAGCGCGGCGTTCTTCAGAAAGGAGCCGCGCATCACGCTGTTGATCATCTTGGTGGCATTGTCCTTCACGCCGCGCCAATGCATGCAGAAGTGATCGGCCTCCATGACAACCGCCAGCCCGTCTGGCGTCACCTTGTTCATCAGGAGGTCGGCAATCTGGGTGATGGCCTCCTCCTGGATCTGCGGCCGGCTCATGATCCATTCGGCAAGGCGCGAGTATTTCGACAGGCCGATGAGATTGGAATGTTCGTTGGGCAGAAGCCCGATCCACAGTCGGCCCATGATCGGGCAGAGGTGATGGCTGCAGGCGCTGCGCACCGTGATCGGCCCGACGATCATCAGCTCGTTGAGATACTCGGCATTGGGGAACTCGGTTACCGGCGGCTGCGGAACATAGCGGCCCTGGAAGACCTCCTTCAGGTACATCTTGGCAACGCGCCGCGCCGTGTCGCGCGTGTTGTGGTCGTTCCTGATGTCGATCACCAGGCTATCGAGAACGCCCTCGAGCTTGCCCGATACCTCTTCGAGAAGCTTGTCCAGTTCGCCCGGCGCGATGAATTCCGCGATGTTGTCATTGGCGTGATAGCGCCGCCCGGCGGCTTCCACCCGTCCGCGAATGCGGGCAGAGACCGGAAGCGCAGGATCATAGCCTGTCAGATCGGGGGTCTTGGTCATGGTACTCGAACTCGCTTGCTGGCCCGCAGTCTGTGTCTTTCCGGCATCCGTGTATCGCACAGGCGCTGGGCGGCGTCCAATCCGGACAGCCGCGAGGGCCCTGCGCTGCAAACGAAGGCTGCGTGGACTTGGATCAACGGCGCTCAGACAAGCCGGAGGTCCGCCAGAGCGAGATCGGCGGCAAAGGCCCGTCCGATGGCCACCAGCCCCAGCCGCCGCAGGCGCCGGAGATCGAGCGGTATCTCCGTGCGGTGCGCTGCGAACCCCGAGAAGGGCAGGCGCAGGGTCTGCCACGCAGAAGTGGCACGAAAACCCTGCCGGTAGGATTCCCATGGCCGCAGGAGGTCGGCCGTGCGCAGGTGCAGTCCATAGGTTTCGTCCGCGCCGCGAACGGTCATCTCGATGCCCTCCCATTGCGACGCATCGATGGCCGCGCCGCCCGGCGACAGGTCGAGCGCCATCTGCACGAAGCCGCCGTTGTTCGCGAGGCTGACATCGCCGCGCAGGCGCAGGGCCTCGCGGCCATCGACGATCTCGCGCGTCAATTGGCCCCGCGAGACGCCACCCATCACCTGGTCCGTCAGCACCTGCCAGCGCGTGCCGAGCGCCGAAAGGGGAAAGGGCCGCGACTGGTCCTCGACGATCATTTCGCCACGAAATCGGCAAAGCGCGGGCCAAAGTCGGGATGCCAGCGCGACAGCGGCGGACGGTTCTCGATGATGTCCTGCGCTGCCCAGAGAATGCGCTTCTCGTCGAGTGGGCGTGTCACCTCGTTGTCGGGGCAGAGAATGTAGAAGTCGCCGGCATCGATCCTGTCCAGCATGAAGTCCACCGTCTGCTCCGGTGTCCAGGCGCCGGCGGGCTTCTCGGTCCGGCCCTTCGCGGTGAGGCCGGTGAAGACGAAGCCCGGAATCATCAGATGCGCGGTGAGCCGGCAGTCCGGCGTGTTGCGGAGCTCATGGGCCATGGCCTCGGTGAAGACCTTCACGCCGGCCTTGGAGACATTGTAGGCCGGATCGCCCGGCGGCGTGGTGATTCCCTGTTTCGATCCGGTGTTGATCACGAGGCCAGGGCGGCCGCGCGCGATCATGCCGGGCACGAAGGCCTGGCAGCCATGGATCACGCCCCAGAGATTGACGGCAAGAACCCTCTCCCAGTTCTCCGTCGGACCGAACATCGCACTGCCCGGCTGGATGCCGGCATTGTTCATGAGGATGTCGGTGCCGCCGAAGCGCGCGTCCACTGCGGCCTTGAGGCGTGTGACATCCTCTGCACGGCTGACGTCTGCCTCCACCGCCATGACGGTGTTCATGCCGCCGGGGCTCGTCGCGGCGAGACCGGCTGCGGCGGTGGCGAGCCGTTCGGCCCCCAGATCGGCGATGCAGACCTTGAGTCTTGCGGCCGCGAAGCGCCGTGCGGCGGCAAGGCCGATCCCGGCCGCACCGCCGGTGATCACGGCGACTGAATCCGGCCTGAGGGCGGAATGGGTCATTGTCGGTGGTCCTTTCTGCACAATCCTGATGCAGGGGCGCATTGCGCGTGACGCTTTGCTGCCATGGGAGGCCGCAACAAGGCGCTGGCGCGGGGGCGCCGCCGTGCTAGTTTGGTTCCGTCATAGAATACGCCAAGGGGCGCATTGCAAGAGCAAAGGAGCAGCACATGACACGCCGGATCGCCGCCGCATCATTCATTCTCGCCGTCATGGCCGGGACCTCACAGGCCCATACGGGCCACGACGTGGCCTCGGGCTTCACCCATGGTTTCGCCCATCCCTTCGGCGGCTACGATCACCTGCTTGCCATGTTCGCGGTGGGCCTCTTGGCCGCCAATCTCGGCGGCCGCGCCCTGTGGATGGTTCCGGCCGCCTTCGTTTCGATGATGGTGGCGGGCGGGCTCTGGGGCCTTGCGGGTTTCGGCCTTCCATACGTCGAAGCCGGCATCCTGCTTTCGGTCGGCGTCCTCGGCCTTGCAGCCCTCATCCGCCGCAGCATCCCGCTGGTGGTGGCCACAGCGCTCGCCGGCGCCTTCGCCGTGTTCCACGGCTATGCCCATACGGTTGAGATGCCGATCGGCGCCTCGGCCCTCGACTATGCCCTTGGCTTCATCGCCGGAACCGTCATCCTGCATGGCGCGGGCCTCGGCGCGGGGTTGGCGCTCAACCGCGTGATGCCGGTTCGCCGCACCGCCTGAAGGGCCCACGTCCAGTCCAAAGTGAGAAGGGCCCCGCGAGGGGCCCTTCCGCATTCACGCCTTGTGATGAACCTCCGGCAGTCCGTAGACCGGCGTCGGAATGCCTTTCTGCCGCGCCTTGAGCTGCAGCGACAGGAACTGCGAGTAGTGGCGCGACTGGTGCAGGTTGCCGCCATGGAACCATAGCGCCTCCTGCTGCGTCGGCTTCCACATGTTGCGGAGTTCGCCCTCCCAGGGGCCGGGATCCTTGTTGGTGCCGGACCCGAGGCCCCAGACCTTGCCGACCTTGTCGGCCACCTCCTGGCTGATCAGCTTGGCGGCCCAGCCGTTCATCGAGGAATAGCCGGTGGCATAGATGATGAGATCGGCTTCCAGCGCGCTGCCGTCGGAGAAGACGATGGAGTGCGGCTTGATCTCCTTCACCGACACGCCGCTCTTGAGCTTGATCTTGCCGTCGCAGACGAGCTCGGACGCACCAACGTCGATGTAGTAGCCGGAGCCGCGGCGGAGATACTTCATGAAGAGGCCCGAGCCGTCTTCGCCCCAGTCGAGCATGAAGCCCGCCTTCTCGAGGCGCTTGTAGAACCCGGCATCCTTCTTCTTCATCTGCTCGTAAAGCGGGGTCTGAATGGCCGGCAGAACCCTGTAGGGCACCGAGGCGAAGATCAGATCGGCCTTGTGGTGGTCGATGCCACTCTTGACCGCCTTCTCCGAATACAGGGCGGAAAGGCCGATATCCATCAGCGTGTCGGACTTCACGATATGCGTGGTGGAGCGCTGCACCATGGTGACGTCGGCGCCGGCTTCCCAGAGCGCCGCGCAGATGTCATGCGCGGAATTGTTGGACCCGATCACCACCACCTTCTTGCCGGCATAGGCATCGGGGCCGGGATGCTGGCTGGAGTGCTGGATCTCGCCCTGGAAGGTCTCATGGCCGGGATCCTTCGGAATGTTGGGGAAGGAGGACATGCCGGTGGCCAGCACCAGCTGCTTGGGCCGCAGCGTCAACGGCTGGCCGTTGCGCACAACCTCGACGGTCCATTCCTTCTTCTCGGGATCGTAGGAGGCCTTCTCGCAGACCGTGGAGCCCCAGTAATTCAGCTCCATCACCTTCGTGTACATTTCCAGCCAGTCACCGATCTTGTCCTTCGGCGAGAAAACCGGCCAGTGATCGGGGAAGGGCAGATAGGGCATGTGGTCGTACCAGACCGGATCATGCAAGCAGAGCGACTTGTAGCGCTTGCGCCAGGAATCGCCCGGCCTCTCGTTCTTCTCGACGATGAGCGTCGGAACGCCCAGCCGTTTCAGCCGCGCGCCAAGCCCGATCGCCCCCTGTCCGCCGCCGACGATGAGCACATAGGG
>JBGSNJ010000065.1:0-16141 GCA_041739715.1 Aestuariivirga sp. | reverse complement strand
TTCAGCGCTGCCTTGTCGCCGTCCTGACCGGTGACCGGCACGGTGCCGGCGAGGCCCTGGGCTTCGAGGGCGGCAACCACGCCGCCGGCCATGCCGTCGTTCTGCGAAATGACAGCGTCGACCTTGTTGTTCACCGAAGTCAGGCACTGCTCCATGTTCTTCTGGGCCGCGTCGGGCTTCCAGCCGTCCGTGAAGGTTTCGCAGACGTTCTTGATCTTGCCGGCATCCATGTTGGGCTTCAGCACTTCCATGATACCCTGGAACAGGAAGGTGGCGTTCGGATCGCCCTTGTCGCCCTTGATGAAGGCGAAGTCGCCCTCGGACTTGCCCTTCTCGAGCATGGTCTTGGCCATCAGGCGGCCAACGCCCACGTTGTCGAAGGTCACGTAGAGCGCGTCGGGGTGCTCGACGAGAACATCGTAGGAGATCATCTTCACGCCGGCATCGGCGGCGGCCTGGAAGGCCGGGAGAATGGCGTCGGAGTCGAAGGCGACGACGAGAATGACATTGCAGCCCTGGGTGATCAGGCCTTCGATGTCGGTCAGCTGCTTGGCGGCAGAGCCCTGGGCGTCGGCCGAGGCATACTTGTTGCCGGCGGCTTCGACCACGGCCTTGATGGCCGCCTCGTCGGTCTTCCAGCGCTCTTCCTGGAAGGTCTTCCAGGACACGCAGATATTCTTGCCGGCGGCCTGCGCCGACATCGACGACATGCCGAGCATCAGAGCGCCGGCTGCCAGTGTCAGAAACTTACGGTTCATTCTTGGGTCCTCCTCATAGCCTCGTGGCCCCCAAGGGACGCCTCCCTGAACCGGTTCGTATCACCGGGCGCATGGGGTTCCTGGGCCATGGACGTTTGCTGCTTGTTTTATTTCGGCGTCCAAAAAAATGTTGCATCAAACTCCGATCCTAGTCAACATAAGAAATAAGCAAGATAAAAATAGTGCAACGCAACATCAGTTAGCAATTGCACAATGAGTGGGAGCATGCGCGAGAAGGCCGACAGCGAATTGGTGCGGCGGCAGAACCGCCGGATCGTTCTGGAAACGCTGCGAGGACAGGGCCCGCAGGCGCGGATCGGTCTTGGCCGGTCGACCGGACTGTCGCCTGCCTCCATTACGTCGATATCGAGCCAACTGATCGACGACGGGGTCATCGTCGAACGGCACGATGCCGAGATCCTGCCCGAGCCGAACCGCCGCGGCCGGCCGCAGACCTTGCTGGACCTCGATCCTGGAGCTGCGCAAGTGCTTGCCGTCAAGATCTCCATCGACGGCATCGAGCTCGCGCTTGCCGACTATCGCGGCACGATCCTGCATCGCGGATCATCGCGGCTTGCCACCTATGACGCCGATGCCGCCGCCTTCGGCGGCCGCGTGGCGGACGAGATATCCGCTTTTCTGGCCGAAGCGCCATCTCCGCGCGGCCGGCTGGCGCGGATCGCCATCGCCATCCAGGGCGTGGCCGATTCACGCGCAGGCACCATCATGTGGAGCCCGGCCTTCCGTGCACGGAACATCCCTGTCGTGGAGCCGGTGCAGAAGGCCCTGGGCATTGCCTGCAGCATCTCCAACGACGCCAACATGATCGCGGAGGGGCTGGATCAGCGGTCGCGCGGAGAGACCAGTGCCGTTGTCTTCATGGGCTATGGCGTCGGGATGGGCCTCATCCTGGATGGCAAGGTCTATCATGGCCCGACCGGTGCCGCTGCCGAGTTCGGCCACATGAACCATCTGCCGGGCGGCGCGCTGTGCCGCTGCGGTCGGCGCGGCTGCGTCGAGGCCTATGCTGCGGACTATGGCATTCTTCGAAGTGCCGGCACGGATGATGATTCAACGCCACCGCCGCTCTCGGGCGTGCCGGTCGAGACCATGCGGAAGCTGGAAAGCCAGGCCCGCGCCGGCGAACCGCGGGCAATGGAGGCCTACCGGAAGGCAGGCCAGGCCGTGGGCTATGGTCTCGCCCGCCTCGTGGCGCTCCTCAACCCGACCCGCATTGTGCTGTCCGGCCCCGGCACGCATGCCATTGAACTGATCCGGCCGCACCTCATACAGGCCGTGGCGGACGGCGTGGTGGCGGAACTCCGGCAGAATCTGGCAATCGATACAGTGCCCATCGATACGGACATGATCATCAAGGGAACCATCGACAGCGCATTGCGCGAACTGGATCGTGAGGTGTTTTCCGGTGGGCCGGTCGGCAAGGAAGCCTTTGCACTGCAGCAGGCGGTGTGATGGTGTTGGCTTTGGAGACGAAGGAGTGTTGGTGATGAAGGTGTCGCGGCGGCTTGCACTTGGGCTCGGTCTGGCTGCCTTGGCAAGCAGGGGCCATGTTGTAATGGCGGCTGAGAATCCACGTCCGCCCGAAGCCGTGCTGCGCACCTGGTACAAGCTGGTGCTGGAACTGGTGCGCCATACCGCCACCTATTCGCCGCCCGTTGCCAGCAGGGCTTTCGCCTATCTCGGCGTGACGGCCTTCGAGGCTGCTGCCAGCGGAAATCCGAAGCTGCGGTCGCTGCAAGGCCAGCTGAACGGACTCGATCCCTTGCCCACGCGCGCGGCGGGCGTTCCCTACGATGAAGGCGTCGTCATCAATGCGGCAATGCGGACGGCCGTGGAAAGCTTCTTCAGCAACACGGGGCCGACCGGACAGCGCGCCATGGGTGCCTTGGGTTCAAAGCTTTCGGCCGAGGTCGCGGCCAATCTCCCGCAGGAGGTGGTGGCCCGCAGCGAGGCGCATGGCAGGGCCATTGCCGATCACATCATCGCCTGGTCGGCCAGCGACGGCGGCGCGGTAATCGAGAACATGGGTTTCCCCTACGAATACACCCTCACGGCGGGCCCTGGTCACTGGGTGCCGACGAGCCCGATCAAGCAGCAGCAGGTTCCGCTTCTGCCCAGCTGGGGCAACAACCGTGCATTTGCGATGCGTGACGGGGCCGCCTGCCCGCTGCCGCCACCACCCGCTTATAGCGAGGACGTCGCCTCGGCCTTCTACAAGGAAGCCTTCGAGGTCTATGAGACGGTGAAGACCCTGACGCCCGAGCAGCGCGACATTGCGCGCTTCTGGTCGGACGATCCCATGCTGTCCCCGACGCCGCCCGGTCATTGGCTCGTCATCGCGCTCTCGGTGCTGGAGGCGGAGAATGCGGACCTCGAACGCTCAGCAGATCTTCTGGCCCGTCTTGGCGTGACCCTCGCCGATGCCTTCATCGCCTGCTGGAAAAGCAAGTTCGAATTCGATCTCGTGCGCCCCATCACCTATATCCGCCGCGTGATCGATCCCAAGTGGGAGGCGATCCTCATCACGCCGCCCTTCCCCGAATATCCGAGCGGCCACAGCACGCAGTCGGGCGCGGCGGCAACGGTTCTGACGGCGTTCTTCGGCGAGAACTTTGCCTTCGTGGACACGACGCATGAGCGTGACGGCATGGAATCGCGCGCCTTCCCCAGCTTCTGGGCCGCTGCCGACGAAGCCGGCCTCTCGCGCCTTTACGGTGGAATCCATTTCCGCGCCGCCATCGAGCGCGGACTCGAACAGGGCCGCTGCGTGGGCAACGCCACCAACGCCCTGCAAACAAGGGCCTGAGCGATGACACGGAAATCCGGCCTTTGTGTTCTGTTTCTCGTGGCGGCGATCGACGCATCGTCCACAGCCTCGGGCAGCGAGATCGTCACGCCGCGCTTCGCCGAGGAAACCGCCAAGGCCGGCATCGAATCGGTTTACACGGGCGACTGGGAGTACATGGTCGGCGGCGGCGCTGCCGCCTTCGACTGCAACGGCGACGGCTTCGACGATCTCTTCCTCGCCGGCGGCGCGTCTCCCGCGAAGTTCTTCGTGAACAGAAGCAAGGCAGGCGGTGAACTCACCTTCGTGCCGGAAGCGAGCGGCCTCGAGCGCGACGCGGTAACCGGCGCCTATCCCCTCGACATCGACAATGACGGCCTCATGGATCTCGTGCTGCTGCGCGTGGGCGAGAACATCGCCATGCGCGGCCTGGGCGGCTGCCGTTTCGAGCCCGCGAACGCGGCCTGGGGCTTCGATGGCGGCGACGGCTGGTCGACGGCGCTCGCGGCCACGTGGGAGAAGGGCGCCGACTGGCCCACCATCGCCATCGGCAATTACATCGACCGGAAGGAAGAGATATCGCCCTGGGGCTCCTGCACCGACAACTGGCTGCACCGGCCGAAGTCCGGCGGTGGATTTGCAGCTCCGGCGGCGCTGAAACCCAGCTTCTGTCCTCTCTCGATGATGTTCACGGACTGGGATCGCTCCGGCACGCCAAGCCTGCGCGTGTCCAATGACCGCGAGTACTACGAGGGCGGCCAGGAGCAGATGTGGCGCGTGGCGGCGGGAAGCGAGCCTTCGCTCTATACCGACAAGGACGGCTGGAAGTTCCTGCGCATCTGGGGCATGGGCATCGCCGCCAACGACCTCGATGGCGACACCTACCCGGAGTATTTTCTCACCAGCATGGCCGACAACAAGCTGCAGACGCTGATCGAGGTTCCGGCGGACGGCAGGCCCAGGCCGGGCTACAAGGACATCGCCTACGTCAAGGGTGTCACGGCGCATCGGCCCTACATGGGCGACGACCTGCGGCCCAGCACCGGCTGGCACACCCAGTTCGAGGACGTGAACAACGACGGCTTCGTCGACCTTTTCATCGCGAAGGGCAACGTCGCCAAGATGCCGGACTTCGCCGCGAGGGATCCCAACAACCTGCTGGTCCAGGGCGCCGATGGAAAGTTCACCGAGGCCGGCGGCGCGTCAGGCGTGGGCGATTCGGGCGTGTCGCGCGGGGCAGCGCTTGCGGACTTCAATCTGGACGGCCTCGTCGATCTCGTCGTGGTCAATCGCTGGGAGACGGCGAAGATCTGGCGCAATACCACGGAAGGTGCCGGCAACTGGGTGCAGCTGAAGCTGCAGCAGCCGGACGCCAACCGTAATGCCGTGGGCGCCTGGATCGAAGTGAAGAGCGGGGACCGTCTGCAGCGCCGCGAGATCACCGTCGGTGGCGGACACGTGAGCGGGCAAGCCGGCTGGATCCAGTTCGGCATTGGCGCGGCAGAGGCCGCCGAAGTCCGGGTGCAATGGCCCGGCGGCGAATGGAGCGCGCTTTACACGCTCGCGGCCAATGGATTCGCTGTGCTCGAGCGCGGCAAGGCCGAAGCCACGCCCTGGCAGCCGAAGTGATCCGTCAACG
Source organism: Aestuariivirga sp. (assembly GCA_041739715.1). Classification (GTDB taxonomy): domain Bacteria; phylum Pseudomonadota; class Alphaproteobacteria; order Rhizobiales; family Aestuariivirgaceae; genus Aestuariivirga. The sequence goes on along the minus strand of JBGSNJ010000065.1, from coordinate 10,938 downwards.
GATCATGTAGACCTTGCGGATGGTCTCGTGCACACGGCAGGTGCCCTTCCAGTCCTGCGGGAAGAAGGCCACTGTACCTGGCACGATCTCGATCACTTCGCCGGACTCGTGCGTATAGGTGCAGCGGCCCAGGAGGAAGTGGCAGAACTCGTCGCGCGTGACATGGCAGTTCCAGTAGCCGGGCGTGCAGATCCAGATGCCGGTCTCGCTTTCGCCATTGGGGCCCTTGTGCAGCACCAGGCCGCTGGTCTGCGAGGCACCCTCGATCATCGTGGGGATCACGCCCCAGTCCTTGAAGGGGCCGGGATAGGTTTCCGGCCTCACGAGGTGCGGCGCGGAGGAGTCCAGTGTCAGTGTCATGATTCAGCTCAGCATGTAGACGTTGCGCATGGTTTCGTGGACGGTGCAGATCCCCTTCCAGCCGGCGGGAAACAGCACGACCGTTCCGGGAACGACGCCGATCACCTCGCCCGACTCGTGGACATAGGTGGCACGGCCGCTGACGAAGTGGCAGAGTTCGTCGCGCGGGATTTCCAGCGGCCAGGTGCCAGGCGTGCATTGCCACAGGCCCACCTCCGGCTGGCCGTTCGACCCCTTGTGAAGCAGCACGCCGTCGCTCTTGGACTGTCCCGAGATCGGGATCGGCTGAAAGCCCCAGTCTTTGAGCGGGCCGGCGAAGCCGGCCGGGTCCTCGAGATGCGGTGCCGATGAGTCGAGCTTGGTCGGCATCAGGCGTGCTTCCGGCGGGTCAGCGCGTCGATCACCTTGGCCGCCTTGGTCGGCCCGTGCTTGGCGCGCATGGATTTCGACGTCTTCCGGAGCTTGGCCTTCATCTTCTTGTCGGTGACCATCGTCATGATTTTCTGCTGGAGTTCAGCGTCAGTCCAGTCGTAGCGGTCCAGCTTGAAACCATGGCCGGTCTCCTGGACGCGGGTGGCATTGTCATGGCCGTCCCAGACATAGGGCATGATGATGGCGGGCTTGCCGAAGTAGAGGCATTCCGTGAAGGAGTTGTTGCCGCCGTGATGGATCACCGCATCGACCTGCGGAATGACGGACGGCTGCGGAAACCAGCTGTCGATGATCACGTTGGGCGGGATGTCGGCGTATTGGTCCTTGTAATCGCCGACATTGACCAGCGCACGCACCGGCATCTTGCTCAGGGAGGCGATCAGGCGCTTCAGCAGGTCGGTGTCCCCTGAGCCCAGCGAGCCGAAGCTCACATAGAGCAGCGGCTTGTCGTTGTTCGTCTTGAAGCGCGGAACCTGATAGGGCTTGTCCTTGCGCACGCAGCCCTCAAGATACTGGAACTGGCGGGCCGGCAGCTTGTGACGGCGCTTGAATTTCACCGCCGACGGATAGAGCAGCAGGTTCATGTGCAGGCTCGCCTCGAAGAATTGCCCGAGCGGATACTTCTTCTCGCCCACCGACTTGAGGAATTCGTTGAACCTGTCGTGGATCGGCTTGATGACCTGGTTGAAGCGCTTGCGATAGGTTGCATGCGCCTTCTTGTCCCTGGCGCCGGCCCCCGACAGATGCGGCGGAATGTCCGGATCCTCGATCTCGTTTTCCGAGCACGAGATGATGCGGACCCACGGCTTCCTGTTCTTCTTCGCGTAACGCTTGATCGCCGGAAACAGAATGACATTGTCGACGCAGACGACATCGGGCCTGACCTTGTCGAGGACCCCGGGAAGGTCCTTCTCCGCCCACTTCGCGGTCTCGACGATCATGTTCCAGCAGTCCTTCACATAGGTGTCGACCTGCTCGAGCGGCGTCTTGCGGAAGTTGGGGATGTGGCCGTTGATGAAATCCACCCAGAATTTGGCCATTTCCTCGGGCGGCAGAGGTTCCGACAGGTTCACCGGGTGGGCTTCGAAGCCATAGCCCTTGTAGACGTCGAGGAAGCCCGGATCCGACAGGAACACGACCTTGTGCCCGAGTTTCTCGAGCGCCTGCCCGATGCCGACCGAGTTCAGCGCCGGCCCGAAGGCCGCCTCCGGAAACAGCGCGATCACCTTCTTTGCCCTCTTGCGCGGCGCTGGTTTCTTCGCCGCCGCCTTCTTCACCGTCTTCGCCATGGTTTTCTCCCCATCCTGGCCCTTCTTAGCAGAGCGCTCACGCGCCCGGAATACGCCCGCGATTGAGCCGCTGGGCGGCCAGCACGAGCACGAAACTGAAGGCCATGACGATCGTCGCCATGGCATTGATCTCCGGCGTTACCCCGAAGCGGATCATGGCATAGATCTGCATGGGCAGCGTGGTCGAGGACTGACCGGCGCCGGCCGTGAAGTATGCGATGATGAATTCGTCAATCGAGAGGGTGAAGGCCAGCAGCGCGCCGGCCACCACTGAAGGCAGGATGAGCGGAAATGTAATCCGCCAGAAGGTCGTGAGCGCGGAGGCGCCCAGGTCGCGCGAGGCCTCGTTCAGAGACCAGTCATATGACGCGAGCCTGGCCCGCACCACGGCGCAGACGAAGGCGATGTTGAAGACCACATGGGCCATCACGATGGAATGCAGGCCGAGCGAGAACTTGAGCAGCGTGAAGAATGACAGGAGCGCGATGGCGAGCACGATGTCCGGGATGATCATCGGCGCGAAGAGCAGGGCGTCGCGGGCGGGCGATTGCCTGGCCCGCGCCACGCCCAGCGCCAGCAGGGTACCCAGCACCGTTGCAATAAACGTGGACCACAGCGCCACGATCAGCGAGTTTAGCGCCGCGCTGGTGATCTTGGGGTTCTCCACGAGCTTGCCGTACCATTCGAAGGAGACGCCGCCCCAGGCCGTGGGCAGGCCCGATTTGTTGAGCGACAGCACCATCAGCACCGCGATGGGCAGGTAGAGAAAGGCGTAGACGGCCCCGAGATGAACGTTAAGCGCGCGCATGTTCGCCCCGTGCGCGAGAAGAGGCCAGCGACTGCAGGAAGAGCAGGATCATCATCAGTGCGATGAGAAGGGCCGAGAGCGTTGCGCCGAAGGGCCAGTCGCGCGCCGACAGGAACTGATCGTAGATGAGATTGCCCACCATCTGGAACTTGCCGCCGCCGAGCAGGTCGGGCGTCACGAAATTCCCGATCGACAGCACGAAGACAAAGACGGCGCCCGCGGCAACACCCGGCGCGGTGAGCGGAAGGATGATGCGCAGGAAGGTCGTGGCCGCACCCGCGCCCAGGTCGCGCGAAGCCTCGGCGTATGATGGATCCAGCCGCTGCAGCGACGAATAGATCGCCAGGATCACGAAGGGCGTGTAGCTGTAGACGAGACCCAGCACCACGGCAGGCTTGTTGTAGAGCAGCGGCAGCGGTTCGCCGATCACGCCGGCCTGCAGCAGCATCGAATTCACCAGCCCGGCCGGATTGAGCAGCACGATCCAGGCATAAGTGCGGATCAGGTAGTTGGTCCAGAAGGGCAGCATGGCGAGGAAGAGCAGGGCAGTCTGGCGTTCGGCCGGCGCCCTGGCGATCGCATAGGCGGCAGGATAGCCGATGAGCAGGGCAATGAGGGTGGAGAGGCCGGCGATCAGCGCGCTGTCGAGGAAGATCGAAAGATAGAGCGGATCGAAGGCGCGGCGGACGTTCTCCAGCGTCGCGGCGTTCCAGTCGATGCCGCCATAGATGCCGCGCTCGAAGAAGATGAGCACGAAGATCAGCAGGCAGGGCACGACCATCAGCAGGCCCAGCCAGAGCAGGCCGGGCGCCATCAGAAGCGTGGAGGTGAGGCGGGGCGACACGATGCGGGATCCTCGGACTCGAGGGATGGCGACGTCCGGGCCACCGGTGCAGCAGGCCCGGCCATCGCCGGAAAGTCGGGACGTCGCGCCTACTTGGCGGCCATGATTTCCGACACGGTCTTGGAGAAGGGCTTCATGCCTTCGCCGAGATCGCGCAGCTGCTCGTACTTGAGCAGGTCAGCGGGAGCGATCGCCATGTTGGGGTACTTCTCCAGCATCGCCTTGTCGACGGCTTCCATGCCCGCCTTGTTCGGCGACTTGTACATGATGTTCTCGACCACCCACTTGCCGTTGTCGGCATTGAGCACGAAGTCGATGAACTTGTGTGCGGCATCCGGATTCTTCGAGGCCTTGGTGACGACGATGGAGTCCACCCACAGGTCCGAGCCTTCTTTCGGGATCACGTACTTGATCTCCGGCTTCTCGGCGATGCCGTAGTTGCACCAGCCGTCCCAGGCCTGGACGAGATTGGCTTCGCCCGAGACCAGCTTCGAATAGAAGGTCGTGTCGTCATAGGCGAGCAGCGTGCGCTTGGCCTCGATCAGCTGGTCGCGCACCTTGTCGAGGCTTGCCTGGTCGGTGGTGTTCACCGACATGCCGTTGGCCAGGAAGCCCGCGGCCATGAGCCAGCGGTCAGTCGAGAGCATGGTGGTCTTGCCCTTGAGATCGTCGGAAGGCTTCAGCAGGTCGTTCCAGCTGTCGGGCGCTTCCTTCACCACGTCGGAGCGGTAGCACAGGCCGGTCGTTCCCCAGGTATAGGGCACCGAGAAGACATTGCCCGGGTCGTGCTTCAGCTGGGTGGCTTCCGGATAGAGGTTGGCGAGATTGGGGACCTTGGCATGGTCGATCGGCGCGGCCAGCCCGAGATTGTTCAGCGCTTCTGCGAAGGGCGAGGACACGAAGAGCACGTCATAGCCTTCACCGCCGGAGGCGGTCACCTTGCCCATGATCTCTTCGTTGGTGGCGTGCACCGCGATCTCGAGATCGATGCCCGTGGCGGCCTTGAATTTCTCGGCCATGTCCTTGGGCATGTAGCCGTCCCAGTTCGAGATCACCAGCTTCTCGGCCATGGCGGCCTGCGTTCCTGCAACCAGCAGCACGGCGGCGAAGCTTGTGGCGATCAAACCCTTGCGTTTCATGATGGAGTCTCCCTGTTTGTTATGCCGGCAAGACTAGGTGAAATCGGTTAGCCGGTCGAGGGGGCCATCACGGCAAACTGATGCGGCGGGACGGCTCGTGATTTCCTTTTGCCCGTTGAGGACGTATGAAGTGGGCATTCTCAGGGATCGCACATGACCTTACGACTCTCTCGCCGAAGTTTCGCGACACTGGCAGCCAGCCTTGGCTTTCTGCAGCCGGCCATGGCTGGCGACTGGACCGAGACGGAAGCCGGGGCACGTGGCCAGACGGTCTATTTCAATGCCTGGGCCGGTTCGGAAGCCATCAATGCCTACATCGCCTGGGTGGCGGCCGAACTCAAGTCGCGCCATGACGTGACCCTGATCCACGTCAAGATCGCCGATGCGGCCGAGGTGGTACGCCGTGTCCGCGACGAGGTGCGCGCCGGAACCGCCGAAGGCTCGGTCGATCTTGTCTGGATCAACGGCGAGAACTTCCGCGCGATGAAGCAGGATGGCCTGCTCTTCGGTCCCTTTGCCGAGCGCCTGCCGAATTTTGCCCTGGTCGATACCGCGGGCAAGCCCACCACGCGCATCGACTTTGCCGAAGCCACCGAAGGCCTGGAGAGTCCCTGGGGCATGGCCCAGCTCACCTTCTTCGCCGATGGTGCCAGGCTCGCAACGCTGCCTGCCTCGATGATCGAACTGGCGGATCTGGCCAAGGCCAGTCCCGGCCGCATCACCTATCCGGCACCGCCCGATTTTCACGGCACGACCTTCGTCAAGCAGGTGCTGATCGAGACCATCGCGGACCGGTCGCAGCTTCCCTTGAGTGTGGACCGGCCGCAGGTCGAGGCCGCAACGAAGCCAATGTTCGCCTTTCTCGATGCGCTGCATCCGCATCTCTGGCGGGAAGGCAAACAGTTTCCGCAGTCCCAGGCGCAGCTGAAGCAGATGCTGGCCGATGGCGAAGCGCTGATGGCCCTCACCTTCAATCCCAATGAACCGGCCAATCTCGTGGCTGCCGGCGAATTGCCGGAGACGACCATTGCCTGGCAGCACCGCGACGGCACCATCGGCAACACCCACTTCGTCGCCATTCCGGTCAATGCGCGTGCCAAGGCGGCAGCCCAGGTCACGGCGAACTTCCTGCTGTCGCCGGAGGCCCAGGCTCGCAAGGCCGACCTCAAGGTCTGGGGCGATCCCACCGTGCTTGACGTTTCGAAACTCACCGCGGCGGACAAGGCGCTGTTCCCGCCGCAAGCGCTGCCCGGCAGCGTGAAGGACCCCGCACCTGCGATCCCCGAACCGCATGGCAGCTGGGTGCCGCTCATCGAGGCCTTGTGGCTCGAACGCTACGGCACATGAAGGGCCTCGCCGGCGGCCTTCCCTTGCTTCTGCTCTGGGCCCTGCCGCTTGTGGCAGGGCTGGTCTTGGCACTTGCGGGTGCCGACCTGGCATCATGGCAGGCGCTGCTGGCGCATCCGCAGGCCTTCGCCGCCCTGCTGCTGTCGCTGGCAACGGGCCTGGCGAGCACGACACTCTCTCTGCTGCTCGCGCTTGCGATCGCCGCGGGCCTCTATGGCACGCGTGCCTGGGAGCGCCTGCAGTCACTCGCTGGCGTCACGCTTGCCGTACCGCACCTCGCCTTTGCCATCGGCTTCGGGCTGCTGATCATGCCGAGCGGCTTGCTGGCTCGGCTTCTTGTTGGCGGTCAGACTCCACCCCCATGGATGACCGTTCAGGACCCGCTCGGCCTCAGCCTCGTCACGGCTCTGGTCCTCAAGGAAGTTCCGTTCCTCCTCGTCATGATCTGGGCCCTGCTGGCGCGCGGCGATTCGGCGGTTGCGCTTGCAGGACAGTGGCGCGCGGCGCGCAGCCTTGGTCATGGCCCGGGTTCTGTATGGCTTCGCGTCGTACAGCCGCAGCTTCTGCAGCGGTTGGTCTGGCCTCTGGCGGCGGTGCTCGCCTATGGCTGCACGGTCGTCGACATGGCCCTGGTGCTGGGGCCGACCCAGCCGCCAACGCTTGCGGTCCTCGTCTGGCGCGATCTCAACGATGCAGCTGCGGAGGTCAACGGCCGGGGTTTTGCAGGCGCCATGCTGCTGACGCTCGGCGTGACCGGTCTCTTCGCGCTTGCCGTCGTCGTCATTCGGCAGACTCACAGCGGACTGCTGGCCTGGCGTGCAGTTGGTCCGTCCCGGCTTGCAGCCCCCCGGCGCCTCGCCACCGTTGTGTCCGCATCCTTTGCGCTCGTCTATGTTGCAGTCCTTGCAATTCTGGCCGTGATCTCGATCACGCCACATTGGAGCTATCCCCGCCTCCTGCCGGACGTGTTCGATCTTTCGGTCTGGACCAGGGCCCTGTCGGATCCGGCGCCCCTTGTCCTCAGCCTGCTGCTGGGCCTCGCGACAACCGCGGTGGCGCTTGCGCTGGCCGTGCTGTGGTTCGAAACCCAGCCGCGCCGGCGCGATCCGTGGCCGGCGAGCCTTGCGCTTGCGAGTCTTGTCCTGCCCCAGATCCTCATCGTGGCCGGGCAGTATCGCGCCGGCCTCGCACTCGATCTGACGGGGTCGCTCGCGGGCCTCTTTGTGGTCCATCTGACGCCTGTCCTGGCCTATGTGATGGTTGTGCTGGCTGGGCCCTATCGCGCGCTTGATCCGCGCTATGCGTCCGTCTCCCGCGCGCTCGGGACCGGGCCGGTGCGCACCTGGGCCAGGGTCACGGTGCCACTGCTCAAGGCGCCGCTGCTCTCTGCTGCCGCCGTGGGCTTCGCCGTCAGCATGGTACAGTTCGTGCCGGCACAGCTTCTCGGCGCTGGCCGCTACAGCACCTTGCCGATGGAGGCTGTCACCTTGTCGTCCGGAGGCAACCGCTCGCTCACGGCAGCCTTCGCCCTGCTGCTGACCGTTCCGCCGCTGCTTGCCTTCCTGCTTGCCGCGCGCCTCGGGAGGCCGCGGTGGGGCTAGTCCTCGATGGGGTATCGGTCCGGCTGCACGGCAAGCCGCTGATCGCTGCCGTGAGCCTCGCCATCGCGCAGGGCGAAGTCGTCACGCTGATGGGACCCAGCGGCAGCGGCAAGTCTTCTCTGCTTGCCTTCATCGCGGGCGACCTCGGGAACCCGTTCGACGGCGGCGGCACCATCCGCCTGAACGGCAGGATTCTGGACGGCCTGCCGCCGGAAGGCCGCCGCATCGGCCGCCTGTTCCAGGACGACCTTCTCTTCCCCCACATGACCGTCGGCGAGAACCTGCTCTTCGGCATGCCGCGCGGGGCAGTGGCGCTTCGCCAGTCGAAGATGCACATGGCTCTGGAACAGATTGGCTTGAGGGATTTCGAACGTCGCCCGCCGCAGTCACTTTCGGGCGGACAGCGTGCCCGTGTGGCCTTGATGCGCAGCCTCCTGGCAGAGCCGGATGCCATCCTGCTGGATGAACCCTTTTCCAGGCTCGACAGCGAGCTTCGGGCGGCCATGCGGGAACTGGTCTTTGCCAGGATCGCCGCGGCCGGAATTCCCGGCCTTCTCGTCACCCATGATGTTACGGATGCGCCACCCGGCGGGCGCATCCTGCGCATCGCGCCGGATGGAGTTCTGCAGCATGCTTGACCGTTACGCCCTGAAACTGCTCCGTCCGGCGATCGAAACCACGGCACGCCAGGCTTGGCGTATCGGACTGACGGCTGACACGGCAACCTTGATCGGTTTTGGCTTCGGCATGGCCGCGGCAGGCCTCGTTGCCTCGGGCCATGTCCTGCTCGCCGTCGTTCCGTTGATTCTCAACCGCGCACTCGACGGCCTTGACGGCGCGCTGGCGCGGCTGTCGCGGGTGACGGACCGCGGCGCCTTTCTCGACATCGGCCTCGACTTCGTCTTCTATGCGGTCATCCCGCTCGCCTTTGCCATCTGCGATCCGGCCGCAAATGCGCTGGCAGCCGCAGTGCTTCTGGCGGCCTTTCTCGGCACGGGCACCAGCTTCCTAGCCTTTGCCGTCATCGCCGAGAAGCGCGGGCTGAAGAGCACGGCCTATCCATCGAAGTCCTTCTACTATCTGGGCGGACTGACCGAAGGCACCGAGACGATCCTGTGCTTTCTCGCCATGTGCCTCTGGCCGGCTCACTTCGCCAGCATCGCCACGTTCTATGCAGCGCTCTGCTGCGTGACGACCGCCACGCGGCTGATCGCGGGCTGGCACATGTTCGGCGCGGACGAAAAACGTTAACCGCGCATTACGCATCACGGAGACTTTTCTTCTCCAGGCTGCAGAAAAAACTTGAATGCGACCGTGATTTGAATCATATCACCCTCGCCCAAAGTCGCACGTGCCTCAAGGGACTTCCCCAAAGCAACGACGGTGCGGGCTTTTTGGTCTCTGCCGGCTCCTCCAAAGGCCGGGGTTACTGAGAGGCACCACTATCATTGCCCCATGTGCGATCGGGTCTCCCGGTCAATCCAAGGCGAACAGGTCAGTACGCGCAAAGCGTTCTCCACGTCTCCATCGCGTGGGCTCGCGGCGTCGCGCTGGCATCGGCAAAGCTCAACCTGTTTTCCGGGAGACCGCCCCATGGCCGCCACCGCTCGCATCCTCGACTTCCTGCGTGACCGACGTCCCGATGGCCCCTGCCTCGTGGTCGATCTCGAAGTCATCGCCGAGAACTATCGCCTCTTCGCGCGCAGCATGCCCGACACCCGCATCTTCTATGCGGTGAAGGCCAATCCGGCGCCCGAGATCCTGTCGCTGCTGGCCGGCCTCGGCTCGTGCTTCGACACCGCCTCGGTGCCGGAGATCGAGATGGCGCTGAATGCCGGCGCCACCCCCGATCGTATCTCCTTCGGGAACACCATCAAGAAGGAACGTGACATCGCGCGGGCCCATGCGCTGGGCGTTTCGCTCTTCGCCGTCGATTCGGAGGAGGAGGTGGAAAAGGTCGCGCGCGCTGCCCCGGGCGCCAAGGTCTTCTGTCGCATCCTCACCGATGGCGCTGGCGCCGAGTGGCCGTTGTCGCGCAAATTCGGCTGCGAGCCCGCCATGGCGGTGGGCGTACTGCTGCGCGCCCATGAGCTGGGCCTCAAGCCCTATGGCATCTCCTTCCACGTCGGGTCGCAGCAGACCCGTTTGGAAGCCTGGGATTCGGCCCTCGGCGAAGCCAAGGCCATCTTCGATGCCATGCAGAAGCACGGCATCGTGCTGCAGATGGTCAATCTCGGCGGCGGCTTCCCGACGCGATACCTGCGCCAGGTGCCGGGCACCGGCAGCTATGCCACCGCCATCCACGAGGCCCTGACGAAGCATTTCGGCAATGCCATCCCCGAGACCATCATCGAGCCGGGCCGCGGCATGGTGGGAAATGCCGGCGTGATCAAGTCGGAGGTCGTGCTGGTGTCGAAGAAGCACGCCAATGACAATATCCGCTGGGTCTATCTCGACATCGGCAAGTTCGGCGGCCTGGCCGAGACCATGGACGAGGCGATCCGCTATCCGATCGTCACCGCCCGGGACGGCGACGCCAAGGCGCCCTGCATCATCGCAGGCCCGACCTGCGATTCCGCCGACGTGCTCTACGAGAAGACGCCTTATGACCTGCCGGTGACTCTCTCTGTCGGCGACGAGGTTCTGATCGAAGCGGCCGGCGCCTATACCACGACCTATGCGTCGGTTGCCTTCAACGGCTTCTCGCCGCTTCAGGCCTATGTGATCTGATCCGCGCGATCGGTCTCCACTCACACCCGTCACCCCGGCGCAAGCCGGGGGCAACCTCAGTCAAGGTGACCGGCCGTGCCGGTCTGACAGGAAGGCATTGAGCAAGATGGTCAAGATTCGCCCCGAACTCGCCTCCGACCGCCTGCAGCGCGAAGCGCTGCTCGATCGGGCCTTCGGCAGGAACCGTCACCGCAAGACCTCGGCGCGCCTGCGCGACAGCCGGCTGCCGGCGGAAGGCCTCGCCTTCTCCGCAACTGACACGAAGGGCCGGCTCATTTCTGATCCATGGGCGTAGGCAGCATGTCCGGCCGCATGATCCTGTTCGCGGGCCTCTTGCTTGTCGCAGCGGGACACGCGCGTCCTGGCCTGGCGCAGGAAACAAAGTCTG
>JBGSNJ010000025.1:0-12707 GCA_041739715.1 Aestuariivirga sp. | reverse complement strand
CGGCATTGTCGGCGGGAGCCGCCGCAATGCCGGACAGGGTGCGCTCATCGGAGCCGGCGCAGGCCTGTTCCAGGCCAACAGCCGCTGGCGCACCTACTACAATCGCGCCTACTTTCGGTGCATCAATCGCTAGGCGACTTGCGTCTGCAACGGCGATCTGCTCGCGCCCCTGATCCCGGGCAAAGGCGATCATCGCCGTGTCCCTCGGCCTGAATCCCAGATGAACACTGCGGCCATGCGCCGTTCAGCGCGCATGCCGCAGAGTCCTGTCACATCATCCGCAATATCGCGCGATGCATACAGGAGAAACATCATGTCGAAGTTCAATGTCCGAAACGTCAGGCTCTCGGCCCTCGTACTCGCAGCCTCGGCCTTTGCAGCAATCCAGATGGCCGGGAACGCGCAGGCCTACCAGTGCAAGCCTGGCTATGTCCAGGTAGAGACCATCGCCACGTTGAAGGCCAAGTCGAAGTCGAGCGGCCGCAAGCTGTGGACCAGCAACGTGAAGAACAGCCTGGGCCTTGAGTGGTCCGTCTGGGACATTGCCAGCAACGAGTCGCAGGACTGCGCGTTTACCGGCGCGAAGTGGTACTGCATCACGAAAGCCAAGCCCTGCCTCTACGTGGTCCAGTAACTGTCGCGGACTTGCGCGGCTGCCTTCGCCCGCGTAATGCTGCAGCATGCCTGAGGGCGTGCTGCAGCATCGCTCCCGACGGCCGCTCCTGAAGACGCCGCCGGCGCCGCACTTGCAAGTTCCCGATCTCTCCGTCTATGCCTCGCTCTTGCAACAATCCTGCAGAGCAGCGCCATGCCACGCCTGTCGAACATCCTGCTTTTCGAACCGGCACCCTTGGCCGCGTTGCAGAACCGCCCCTGGTCGGGCTGGCTCGTCGTGGGTCTCGTCTGCGTCGGCGCCTTCGTCGGCCAGGTCGATGCCACCATCGTGCAGCTGGCCCTGCCCACTCTGGGTCATGTCTACGATGCGCCGCTCCAGACCATCAGCTGGGTGGCGCTATCCTATCTTCTGGCTTACGCTTCCTTCCTGCCGATCTTCGGACGGCTCTGCGAAATCCTGGGACGAAAGAGCCTCTATATCGCAGGCTATATGCTGTTCATCCTGGCAAGCGCGCTCTGCGGCCTCGCTGCCAGTCTCGAGCAATTGCTGGCCTTCCGGTTTCTGCAGGGCATTGGCGGCGCTCTGCTGGGCGCCAATAGTCTTTCCATCCTGGTGGCGACCGTGCCGGCGGAGTCCCGCGGCCGGGCGCTGGGCCTTTACGCGGCCGCCCAGGCCATCGGCATGAGCGCCGGTCCCGCGCTTGGCGGGTTCATCCTTGAGGCGCTCGGCTGGCGCTGGATCTTCTGGGTGACCGTTCCATTCGGCGCGGCCGCTGTGATTCTCGGCTGGCTGGCACTGCCGCGTTCGTCCGCTGGAAGCGCAGGTCAGGCTTTCGACTGGGGCGGGATGCTGCTGGTCGGTCCGGCACTGATCCTCTTGGTCGCTGCCCTGAACCATCTCTCGAGCTGGGGCCTGCTTTCGCCATACACGCTCGGCTGCATCGCCGTGGCCGCAGCCCTGTTCTGGCTCCTGTTTCGCCACGAAGCCGCATCGCCGTCTCCGCTCATCAGTCCGCGCCTCTACCGCACCGCCGCCTATCGCAGCGGCGCCGTCGCGGTGGCGCTTGCCTATGCGCTGCTCTACGCCATGTTCTTCCTGATGTCGTTTGCGCTTGAACATGGCTATGGCGAAACGCCCTCCCATGCCGGCCTCCGGCTGGCCCTTATTCCCGTGGCGCTCGGGCTCACGGCGCCCTTCAGTCACGATCTGAAGTCCTGGCTGGGTTCCTCGCGCATCGCCGTCGCGGGCATGCTGCTGTGCCTCTGCGGCGTGACGACGCTGCTCTTCACGCTGAAGCTGTCTCCCGATCATCACGTCTACGATACGCTGGCCTTCATCCTGATCGGTACGGGGCTTGGCCTCTTCATCGCTCCCAACTTCAACGCGACGATCGCCGACGTGACGCCCGACCTGCATGGGCCGGCCGGTTCTTCGCTCAACCTGATGCGGGCGCTTGGCACGAGTCTCGGCGTTGCCGCAGGAGCGACGACGCTGAACTGGCGCCTGGAGGCGCAGACGGGTGCGGTCCATGACTGGCAATCCTCAAGCAGCGAAAGCCTGCTTGCAGCCGTGCGGGAGAGTCTGCCGGTGCTCATCGTGATCGCCGTCGTTGCCGCCCTGACAGCGCGGGCCGCCGCTGCCGGCGTGCGCCCCGCCGCGGAAACGTCGCAATCCCGTTGACGGCCGCTGCTTACTCGCAGATCCGGTAGCTTGCACTCTTGCCGTGGCGGCCAAGATCGAAATGGAAGTGCGATGCATGGGCGGCGTTGGCGCCTGGGCCAAGCACGGTGCTGAAGTATCCGCAGGCCGTGGTCCTCAGCCCACGGAGCATTTGATAGGATGCGGTGGACTCGCTTCCGGCGTCGGCAATCTGGATGGTCTTGCCGTCATCCAGCGTGAGTGTGGTGATGTCGACGGCGTTGCCAGCGGCATGCTCGCTGAGCTTGGCGCCGATGTCGCCATTGCGGCCGCGGCAGTCGTAGCCGGGGCCGGTCGCCACCTTGGCCAGCCGGTTCTTCTCCTTGGCGGCCACGCCGGGTGCTGCCGCATCCGCGAGCCAGAGCGAGAATTGAAGCGCGAACGCACAGTTCAGCAGAGGCCGTTCCGGCAGGGTGATGCGCCCTGCCGCCGTCTCGACGGACTGAAGCGTCACCGGCAAGGCAACGCGGCAGTTCGGCCCGTCTGCAGGCGCTGGAGCAGTTTCGAACTGCGCCCCGGCCTTCTTCAGCTGAGACATGCAAGCCGGGTCCTCGGGCACCGCTGCCGTAGCTGCGCTGGCCTGCCGTGCCTCTTCGGGTTTCTCCACGGGAGGTTTCTCCGGCGTCTGCCCGGCCGGCTGTTCCGCGGGGATCACGACGACGATCGATGACGGCTTGGCCTGGTCTTCAGGCTTTGGACGCGGCCGGGGAACCGGAGCCTCGGCAGGCTTGGCAAGCGCCACCGTGTCGGCAGGCATTTCCGGGGCTTGCCTGGGCGGCTTCTGTCTCGGAACCGGCGTTACCGAAGCCTCGGACTTGACCGCGGGCGACGGCGCCGGCTTGGCCAGCGGCTTGCGTTGTGCGGCAGGCTTGCCCTTGCTCTGGCAGCCCAGCTTGAACGTCTTGCAAAAGTCGTCGCCCATCTGGTCGAGGGCCTTGGTCACCGGCTTGAGCGACGGGCCCCGCTCGCTGGCCTGCGCCTCCGAAATGGCCAGCAGCATCGTTGCGCCGAACGCCAAGCATCCGGCAAATCGTGCGCGAGAGTGAGCTGTGGTGCTCATGCTGTCTCCTGCCTTCGCTGTCTTCGGGCTGGTCGAGATCCGCACGCCTGTTCGATGGTCAAGGCTCTACAGCAAAAGCGGCACAAACAAGGCCGGTCACAGCGGTCACGGGCGTGAAACATTGACAAGTCCGCTGCCATAGCCCCCAAATGGCCGGGGGAGAATGATTGATGTCAACTTATGTCTGGCAGCACGATCTGAACGGCGAGGCCGACCGGCTGCGCCTGATGTCCCGCTTGCTTGATCCGTCCAGCAGCTTTCATCTGCAGCGCATCGGCGTCGCGCCGGGCTGGCGTTGCCTCGAGATCGGCGCTGGTAATGGATCGCTGTCGCAATGGCTGGCGCGTCAGGTTGGTCCCACCGGCCATGTGCTTGCCACCGACCTCCATCCCGATCTCATGCAGGGCATCGCGGGTCCCAATCTGGATGTGGCGGCCTTCGACGTGGTGCATGACGAACCGCCCGGCGCGCCTTTCGATCTGGTCGCCATCCGCGCCCTGCTGCATCATCTGCCGGAGCGCCGCGTGGTGGTCTCGCGCATGGTTCGCTGGCTCAAGCCGGGTGGTTGGCTTTTCGTGCAGGAGCCTGACTTCTATCCAACCTGGACGGTGGAGCCGCCGTCCCAGAAGTCCTTCTGGGAGGCCTTCATCCGCTGGGCCGATACGCATCAGATCGACTATTACGTTGGGCGCAAATTGCCCGGCTGGATGCAGCAGGAGGGCCTGGGGGGCATCACCTCCGAGGGTCACACGATCTACTACAATGGCGGTTCGGACTTCGCCCGATGGTGGGATTATGGCCTGCGCGAAGTGGCGGCGAAGCTGCAGAGCGAAGGCGGCGTCACCGCCGCGGTGCTCGACGAATTCTACGCTTTGGCGCGCGACCCCGAATACTGGACCATGACGATCGCCTTCATGGCGTCGACCGGACAGAAGCCGGCCTGACCAATCCCATAGCGACATCGCGCACGGTAGCAATCGGCAATGGCTTGCTGTAAAGATGTAAAGCCAGAAGTTGTGAATGCAACCTGTGATATCGGGGCGTTGCTCAATAAATCTTGAGATCCGAGAGCTTGCGGCAGCGGTACTTCTTGCGCCCTTCGCTATTGGTGTACCACACGGCCTTGGTGCCGCTCCGGCAGACGTCCGAGCGCTTCTTGCCACTCTTCTTTGCGGGCTTCTTTGCCGGAGGTTCGGCTTCCGTCGCAAGTGCCGCCGTCTGGGTTTCCGGCGCAGGAGTGTCGTCGATCGCCGCCGCCGTGTCTTCCGGCGATGCGCCGTCGCCAACCGTATCTGGCGCTTCATCGGTGGAGGCGGTGGGCACGGGCGTCTCCGTCGCCGGCAACGGGGCTGGGGTCTTCGCAATCAGTGTCGCAGACTTCATATTCTGCGCTGCTGGTGCGGCTTGAGGACTGGTCGCTACTGGCTTCGGTGCCGGATCGATGACCTTCAGCCCGCTCTGCAGCAGCACTCGCTTGTCGGGCGGAGTCCAGGCCAGGGCGATGCGCGTGAGGACGGACTTCACCATGGGATGGTCCACCTGGCTCCGCGGCGTCACGGCGATCGTCTTTGCCTCGGCGTCGCTTTCCACGATGACGGCGCACCAGACCTTGCTGACTTCCGTCGACAGTGACGTGTTCTGGGTTGGGCTGACGCACTGCAAGCCCGTCAGAATGACCACTTCCACCAATTTCATACTCACGGCCCTCACTCCCTCGATTTTAGTGGGCCACGAGAATAAGGCCTCAAAATGGCCTAAATGGATTTTCCGAATCACCCGAATTCGGTCCGCCCACGGAGCAGATGAGGCTCCGGCAGGGATTCGGGGATCGGCCATTGGCCCGGCATGGGCATTCGCAGCAGGTAAGTTTTCCCTAATGTGAAGCGCCTATGACCGGAGTCGTCGCATACTTGGACCTTGCCCTCCGTACCCGGAGCATGTTGCGGCGCGCTGAAAGTCGCCAAGGAGAAAAATGGCATGCCCTTTCTGGATCGCGATGGATGCGCACTCTACTATGAGATGTCACCCGGTCCGTCGCGCCCTGTCGTGCTGATTCACGGCTGGTGTTGCGACCATAGCTATCTGGCGCCGCAGGCCAGTCACTTCGCGGGCCAGGGCCACCTGGTGGTCTCGCTCGATCTGCGCGGTCATGGCCGCAGTGGGCGCCCGCATCAGGCTTATCCGATCGGCGGCTTCACCGATGACGTGGCCTGGCTTTGCGGTGCGCTGAGCCTCTCCAAACCCATCCTGATCGGTCACAGCATGGGAGGCATCGTGGCCCTCGACATCGCCGCGCGCTATCCCGATCTGCCTTGCGCAATCGCAATGCTCGACTCGGCCATCGTGCTGCCCGAAGCGACGCGCGCGGCGATCCCCGCCTTTCTCGAACGCCTGCGTGGTCCGGACTATGTCGCCACGCTGCGCGCCTATGTGAAGGAGAGGCTTCTTCTGCCCACGGACGATGCGGTCCGCTCGGCAGCGATTCTGGAGGGCATGGGAGAGGCCATACAATTTGTTGCGGCTGCCTCCTTCGATGGACTCGGTGACTATGATTCGAGCACTGCCCGCGGCCGCGTGAAGGTTCCGGCGCTCTACATCGCGGCCGACGAACCGGTTCCGCGCTGCGACATGGAAGGTCTTTTCGATCTCCTGCCTGGCCTGCGGTATGGACAGACGGTCGGATCGGGGCGCTTCTGCCAGCTCGAGGTGCCCGGTCAGGTCAATGCGATGATCGACTGCTTTGTGACGCTCGCACGGCCGTAGCGCGCCACGCCCCGCACCGTATACAGGAAATCTTCACAGTTGCGCCGCATCGTTCCCGGTCCGTCTGACTTGTCCGGATTGTGAAACAGGAGACCGCCATGGCCGCCATGCTGCGCCACATGATTTTACTTGTCGTCTGCGTCTTCGCGACACCCGCCTTGGCGCAGGACAAGGGGCCGATCGAGGTCGCATCGGGCGTGAGCTACGAGTTTCTCGCCCGCTGGGACGTGAAAAAGCTCAACCAGATCCTGCAGACCGACACGCCGGCCTTTACCGGCGTCAAGATCGCCTATAGCCCTGCGCAATCGGCAGTAAATCTCTACCGCGTGACTTACAACTCGGTCATTCCCGAGCGCGGCAACCTGCCGACCACGGCCTCTGGCCTTCTCGCCGTGCCCGAGGGCGCGGCCAACGGCCTGCCGATGCTGTCCTATCAGCACGGCACGGTCTACGGAAAGCAGCAGGTGCCCTCTTTCCCGGATCAGTCGCCGGAGACCCAGCTCGCCATCGCGCAGTTCGCGGGCCAGGGCTATGTGGTCATCGGCGCCGACTATTTCGGCATGGGGACTTCGGACGACGACGAAGGCTACGTCGTCAAGGCCAGCCATCAGCAGGCCTGCTTCGACATGCTGGTCGCCAGCCGGGTCGTGCTGGATCATCTGAATCTCACCGCGGGAGATCTCTTTCTCGCGGGATGGTCGCAGGGCGGCTTCGTCACCATGGCCTTCCTCGAAAGGCTCGAGCAGGCGTATGTCGAGGTGAAGGCCGCTGCCACCGCAAGCGCGCCCGTCGATGTCTTCGTGGCGCTTAACGGCTTTCTCAGCTTCCCGCGGCCTATCGATGCCTCGTGGGTCAACACGCTCTTCATTCTCTCGGCCTTTTCCTTCGAGCACTACTACGGCGTTCCCGGCCTCGCGCGATCCCTGATCAACGACGAATACTACGAGGTGTCGCGCAAGGCCTATGAGCGCGAGCCCTTCGATCCCGCCGACATACCCACCGATCTGCACAAGCTGATTCGCGCGGAGTACTTCGACCCGCAATTCTTCGCCGACTCGGCCTATGGCCGGTTGGTTGCCGCAACCCAGGCCTATCGCTGGGTCATTGCAACGCCGGTGCGCAACTACTATGGCGAAACCGATGAGGTCATCAGCATCGGCCTTGGCCGGCTCGCGATGACCTATCAGAAGGCGATCGGCAATCAGGAGATCGAGGCCATCTCCACCGGCAAGACCAGCCACCGCGGCACCTTTGGAACCGCGGTGCCGCAGTGGAAGGACTGGTTCGACGCGCTGAACAGGTAGCGGCCTAGACGGTGATCTGACTGCCCACCTCCACCACACGGTCGGTCGGCAGGCGGAAGTAGTGGCTGGCGTCATCCGCATTGCGCGCCATGGCGATGAAGAGCTGGTCCTGCCACAGCGGCATGCCTTCGTGCCGGGACGCGCGCACGTTGCGGCGCGACAGGAAGAAGGACGTCGTCATGATGTCGAACTTCCATCCTGCCTTGCGCGCCAGGGCCAGCGCCTTGGGCACGTGCGGCGTCTCCATGTAGCCGAAGGTGACGATCAGCGAACTGAACAGATCGTTCAGCGGCATGTATTTCACCTTCTCCGAGTCCGGCACCGTTGGCAGGTCGCTGGTGCGGATGGTCAGCACCACGTTCTCCTCATGCAGGACCCTGTAGTGTTTGAGACTGTGCAGCAGCGCCGTGGGGGCGCTCTCGGGGTCGGAGGTGAAGAACACCGCCGTGCCGGCCACGCGATGCGGCGGACGCTTCGCCAGGCTGTCAGCCAGGCCCTTGAGCGGCACTTCCGAGCGCCGCGTCTTCTCGAACAGGATCCGCGTACCGCGCCGCCAGGTCCACATCACCAGCATGAGGGCTGCGCCGATGGCCAGCGGCACCCAGCCGCCCTCGTGGATCTTCAGTGCATTCGCGCCGAGGAAGATCACATCCAGCGCCAGCAGCGGCATCATGAGCGCCAGTGCCGAGGCTAGCGACCACTTCCAGTACTTCCAGATCACGAAGATCGCCATGGTTGCGGTCACTACCATCGTACCGGTCACCGCGATGCCATAGGCCGAAGCGAGGCTCGACGACGTCTGGAACAGCAGCACCAGGATGAGCACGCCAAGGAGCAGCAGCCAGTTGATCTGCGGCATGTAGATCTGCCCGGCATGGGCTTCCGAGGTAAAGCGGATCTCCATGCGCGGCAGCAGGCCCAGCTGGATCGCCTGGCGCGTGAGCGAATAGGCGCCGGTGATCACCGCCTGGCTTGCGATGATGGTCGCTGCGGTGGCCAGTACGACCATCGGCAGCAAGGCCCAGTCCGGTACCATCAGGAAGAAGGGGCTTTCGATCGCCGCGGGATTGGCCAGCAGGAAGGCGCCCTGTCCGAGGTAGTTCAACGCAAGGCAGGGCAGCACGATGGCGACCCAGGCCACCTGGATCGGCCGCTTTCCGAAATGTCCGAGGTCGGCATAGAGCGCTTCCGCGCCTGTCACCGCCAGGAAGACGGCACCAAGTGTCACCAGTCCGATGACGCCGTGGCTGGCCAGGAACGAGATGGCATAAGCCGGATTGAAGGCGTGGAAGATGCCTGGGTGATCGCCGATGTGGATCAGTCCCGCCAGCCCCATGGCAATGAACCACACCAGCGTGATCGGTCCGAAGAACTTCGCCACACTGGCGGTTCCATGCGATTGGACGGCGAAAAGCCCCACGATGATCGCCACCGTGATCCACAGCACGTAGGGCTCGAAAGCCGGCGTCACGATCTTGAGGCCTTCCACCGCGGAGAGCACCGAGATGGCGGGCGTGATGATGGCATCGCCGTAGAAGAGGGCTGCACCGATCATGCCCAGCACGGGAATGAAGACGAGGTTGGTTCCCATGGCGCGCTGCGCCAGGGCCATCAAGGACAAGGTGCCGCCTTCGCCTTTGTTGTCGGCGTTGAGCAGGATCACGACATACTTGAGCGTGACGATGAGGATGAGCGCCCAGAGAATGAGCGACAACACGCCGTAGATCATTGGCTCGTTGATGGCGCCGTCCCGGCGCATGGCGGCGAGTACGGCTTCGCGCATCGCATAGAGTGGGCTGGTCCCGATATCGCCATAGACGACACCGATCGAGCCCAGTGTCAGAATCCAGAAACTTGGCGGCGCATGGCCGTGTCCCTGAACTGCGGGATCGTCGGACGCCTCCGTGTTGTGGCTTGATGCCGTCATGTCGCTTCTCCCTTGCATCTGTCGCATCGCAACAGGGGCGGCGGTATGCGCCGGATTCGGGCCATCCGCATGCGCGGATTTTGCGGTGCAGCATTGTCGGATTTGAAAAGTAAGTCAACGTGACCTGTTTCGTGATCGCAGTGCTGCGGGCCGTAACGCATTCATGCAAAGAGAAGATTCCATATTGATTGACAATTCAGTCAAAATCCGGTGAATCCGGAGGCTGGTGGAACAATCAAGGTCCTGTCATGGCCAGCAAGCCCCGGCGCAATCTCGCCAAGTCGAACGCCCAGTATCAACGCGCGGTGAAGCGCCTGCCGCTCGGTGTCTCTTCCACTTTCCGCTACTGGGGCGACGACCGCACCATCTACGTCGATCACGGCAAGGGCGGACGCACCTGGGATATCGACGGCAACTGCTACGTCGACTATCGCCTCGGCTATGGCCCGGCGATCCTTGGCTATGCGGATGATCGCGTCGATGCCGCTGCACGGCGTGGCATGGAGGTGGGCGGCGTCTTCGCGTTGTCGACCGAACGCGAGTTGATCGTCGCTGACCGCATTGCGAAGATGGTGCCTGCCGCCGAACTCGTGCGCTTCTCCAATTCCGGCACCGAAGCCGTCATGGCGGCGCTGCGGCTGGCCCGCGCGCACACCGGACGCGACAGCTACCTGCTGGTCGAAGGCGGCTATCACGGCCTCTTCGACGCTGCCATGTGGATGGCCAACATGGACGAGTGGGATCACCGCTCCAACCACGATCCCGAGATCGTATCCTATGGCAAGGGCATCCCGCGCACGCTGAGGGATCTCGCCCATCTTGTGCCGATGAACGACTGCGAGCGCCTCGAAGATATCTTCAAGCAGTACGGCAACACGCTTGCCGCCATGCTGATCGAGCCTATCCAGGGCAACTGCTGCGCCATCTCGGCCGATCCGGAATACGTGAAACTCGCCCGCGAGCTCTGCACCAGATATGGGGTATTGCTCATCATCGACGAGGTGAAGACCGGTTTCCGCGTCGGCAAGGGCGGGATCCAGGGCATTCTCGGGGTGACCCCCGACATCACCACCTTTGCCAAGGCCGTCGCCAACGGCTATCCGATCGCCGTGGTCGCCGGACGCGAAGAGGTGATGCGCACCTTCCGCTATGGCGGGGCTTCGCATGGCGGCACCTATACCGCGCATTCCGTTTCGCTCGCCGCCGCTGAGGAATGCCTGCGCATTCTCGATGAAACGCCTGCACTCGAAACCCTCGCGACCTATGGCGAAAGGCTGAAGACCGGCATCACGAAGATTCTCGATGCCCGCGGCATCGTCCACTCCTACACCGGCCATTCTTCCATGTTCGGTCTCTTCTTCGCGGAACGTCCGCCGAGCAATTATCGCGAATGGAAGAAATCGGACTATTCCTTCTACGATCAGATGGCCTATTACCTTCATGACCTCGGCGTCATCTGCGAGCCCGACTCGCGGGAACCCTGGTTCATGTGCGAGGCGCATGGCCTTGACACAGCCTGCCTCGCCGATACGCTGAAGGCAGTGGAGACGGCCGTGGACCTCACGCTCGAAGACATGCCGGCGGAAGCGAAGCGCGCATGAACTACGATGCGGTGATTGTCGGCGCTGGCCACAACGGGCTCGTTGCAGCCTGCTATCTTGCGCGCTCGGGCCTCAAGGTCTGCGTGGTTGAGAAGAACGACTGGGTCGGCGGTGCGGCCGTCTCGCGCGAGCTTTTTCCGGGTTTCACCTATTCCAATTGCTCCTATGTGAGTAGCCTGTTCCGGCCCGAGATCATGCGCGATCTCGAGCTGTCAAGATATGGCCTGCAGATTCTTCCCTACGAAGGCGGCGCCATCTTCATGGAAGGCGGCGGTTATCTCGGCATGTTCCGCGATCACGACGCCAATCGCCGCGAATTCGCCCGTCACAGTCCGCGCGACGCCGAAGCCTATGATCGCTATGCCCGCGACGTGCTGCGCCACTGCCGCTTCATCCGGCCGATGCTGATGCGCACGCCGCCGGACCCGTCATCCTTCCGTCCGCGCGACGTGGCGGAACTCGCCTGGCTCGGCAAGCAGATGTTCGGCCTCTCCGAGAAGGCCATGTACGACATGATCCGCTTCTGGACCATGTCGATCTCCGACTTCCTCGACGAATACTTCGAGAACAAGGTGATCAAGGCCTACCAGGCCGTCGCCTCCATCATCGGAACGGCGCTCGGCCCGATGTCGCCCGGCACCGCCTACGTGCTCCTGCATCATGCCATGGGCGACGTCGACGGCAATGTCGGCGCCTGGGGTTTCGCCCGCGGGGGCATGGGCTCGATCACCAAGGCGCTCACCGCCTCCTTCAAGGCGGCGGGTGGCGAGGTCCGCACCGGCAGCGGCGTCGACCGGATCCTGGTGAAGAACGGCCGCGCGGTCGGCGTGGTCCTGGCGAATGGTGACGAGGTGCATGGCAAGCGCGTCGTGTCCAACATGGACGTGAAGCGCACCTTCCTGAAGCACGTCGACGAGAGGGAGCTTCCGGGCGACTTCGTGAAGCGCGTGAAGAACTTCAAGATCCGCGGCTCTTCCGGCAAGCTCAACATCGCGCTCGACCGCGCGCCGAAATTCACGGCCCTGCCCGAGGGCGCGCCCAACATCAAGGGCGACATGCACTTCACCGACTCGATCGAGAAGATGGAGCGCGCCTATGACGACTGGAAGGCCGGCCATTTCAGCCGCGATCCGTTCCAGGACATGATGATCCCGACCATGATCGATCCCACCATGACGCCGCCTGGCAAGCACTTCATGTCCTGCTTCGTGCAGTATGCCCCGCCCAGGATCGAGGGACGCGACTGGAGCGATGCCGACCGCGACACCTTCGGCAAGACCTGCATCGATCAGATCGAAGCCTACGCGCCCGGCTTTAAGGATTCGATTCTGCATGTCGAGATCCGCACGCCGCGCGAGCTCGAAGCGGAAGTGGGACTGACCGAAGGCAACATCTTCCAGGGCGAGCTCACCTTCGACCAGCTGCTCTTCAACCGGCCTGTTCCTGGCTATGCGCAGTACCGAAGCCCCATCAAGGATCTCTGGATCTGTGGGTCGTCCACCCACCCCGGCGGCGGCGTAATGGGCGCCCCCGGCCGTAACGCCGCCGCCGAAATCCTCCGCGAGCTGAAGGTTCCCGCGACAGCCATGAGTGATGCCTATGCCGTCCTTTGATACGATCGTCATCGGCGGCGGCACCAACGGTCTGGCCTGTGCTGCGAAGCTGCAGTCGTCCGGCCGCAAGGTGCTGGTGCTGGAAGCTCGGCCCGAGGCCGGCGGTGCGGCATGCGGGAGCGAAT